>JBGPYG010000079.1:0-11331 GCA_041493085.1 Pyrinomonadaceae bacterium
ACCGATGCCGGCCGCGGGTGGCATGCCGTATGAAAGCGCGCGGATGTAGTCTTCGTCCATCACCATCGCTTCCTCATTGCCTCGCTCGCGCTGCGTCGTTTGTTCCATAAAACGTTGATACTGCTCCGCCGGGTCGTTCAACTCAGAGAAGCCGTTGGCGCACTCCATGCCGGCGATGAAAAGTTCGAAACGCTCAGCAAAAGAAGGATTTGCCGGCGAGGCTTTCGAAAGCGGCGACACAACTTTGGGAAAATCATAGATAAGGGTCGGCTGAACAAGATTGTGCTCCACATGTTTTTCAAACAACTCCAACAGGTTCTCAGCTGTAATCTCTTCGTTGGGCGCAAATCGAGCAACGCTGTCTCTCATCGTCAGCCTTTGAAACGGGTGCCCGAAGTCAATCGAGTGTTCCCCAAACTGCGCGTGCGTATGTCCGAGAACTGTAAACACGACTGCCCGCAGCATCTCTTCACAGAAATCCATCATCTGGTTCACGTCCGCATAGGCCCAGTAAAACTCCAGCATGGTGAACTCAGGGTTGTGACGCGTGGAGATGCCTTCGTTGCGGAAGTTTCGGTTTAGCTCATAAACCTTTTCGAAACCGCCGACCAACAGTCGTTTCAAATACAACTCGGGTGCGATGCGCGCGTAGAGATCGATATCCAGGGCATTGTGATGTGTCTTAAACGGCCTGGCTGCTGCGCCGGTGGCGAGCGGTGTCAGCATGGGCGTCTCGACTTCGAGGTAACCATGCTCGTCAAGAATGCGACGCAGCTCGCGGACAACGCCCGATCGCCTCTCAAAAACTTCGCGCGACGTTAGCTCACCTTCCTCACGATCCAACTTCAAACTGCCGGCGATGAGATCCGCATAACGCTGACGCTGACGAATCTCCGGATCGTGGATACCGTGCATCTTGTCTGGAAGCGGCAACAATGCCTTCGCCAGGAACTGCAACTTCTGCACGTGGATCGAAAGCTCGCCGGTTTTGGTGATGAACAAATAACCCTCGACGCCGATGAAGTCGCCGTGGTCAAGCAGATTGAATAATTCCCAACCATCAACGTCTCCCCCGCCGGGGTCGTTGCTGACGCCTGCCACATCCGCGCGCTTCACATAAATCTGCAAACGAGTGATGCCGTCAGACAGATGCACAAACGCTGCCTTGCCCATCACGCGTGGCGGCGACGCAATGCGTCCGGCAATGCGCACCGTGACCTTATTCAATTGCTGATTAGCGAGTTCGAGTGCTTCCGGCGCTGGACGCCCACCTTCGGCCACTTCCGGCTCAAAGGCACGATACTTTTCAACCAGAGTTGTGATCGTATCTTCATGCCGGGGATCCACGGTGTGGCTGCGCTCGAACTTGTTCGGGTAGGCATTACCTACTAGCCGTCGCAGTGCCTCCAAATGCTCCTGTCGCGCGCGCGTTTGATCGTTCTCTTCGATGAAAGGGACAGACATGAGAAGCATCGTAAATGGTAAATCGTAAATGGTAAATAGAGCAGACGATGTTCCAGTGGTGATTAGCTGCCTATGAGGAGCGGCTCGGGTGCTTTAGCGCAACCAAGCGCCTCATGCTAGATTGTTAGGTATCCATGATCGAAAAGCTTCTGAGCCAGGATGAACTGCTCGGGGTGCGGGAAGGTCTGCGCGCCGACGGCAAATCTCTCGTTTTTACTAACGGCGTTTTTGACCTTTTGCACGTTGGTCACGTGCGCTACCTGGCCGCTGCGCGCGCTCTCGGGGATGCGCTGGTTGTAGCTATTAACAGCGACCGGACCGTCCGCGAGTTGAAAGGTAATGGGCGGCCAGTGATTAACGAGCGCGAACGAGCAGAAATACTCAGCGCGTTGCGGCAAGTTACTTACGTTGTCATTTTTGATGATGTCTCGCCGCGATCTTTGATCGCGAGGTTGTTGCCCGACGTGCTTGTTAAAGGCGGCGACTACGGGCTCGATGAAATTCACGGACGCGAAGAAGTGGAAGCGGCCGGCGGTCGCGTTGTCAGATTGCCTTTCGTTGCCGGCGCGTCGACGAGCGCGATCATTGAGAGAATGAGAAAAGCAGTAAGCAGTAAGCAGTGAGCAGTGAGCAGTAAGCAGAAGTAATGAGCAGTACGATTCAGACGACAAACACCTTGCAAGCTGCGCTACGGCGCATCACGGAAACGCCGGAGTTCGAGCGCGTAAATACCGAAATCAATCGCGGCGCGCGGGTAGTTTCGATAAGCGGGCTGGTGGCCGGCTCCGCGCGCGCGCTGGCTTTGGCTGCGCTGCAACGCGCGACAGGAAAACTTTTTGCCATTGTCACGCAAGCAAACCGCGACCTCGAACCATGGGAAGGTGACTTGCGCTTCTGGTATTGCGCCCTCGCCGGGAAAAAGAATTGCGAAAACGAAGTGCTTACGCTACCGGCGTCTGAGAGTGATCCGTACGCCGGCTCGTCACCACACCCTGACACTCTGGAGCGTCGCGCGCTGACGCTTTGGCGACTGGCTCGCCATTCTCAGGATTTTGTTTTGCTCACTGCGCGCGCTTTATCACGCCGAACAGTGACGCCTGATGAAATCACCAGCGCCGGGGCATTGTTGTCTCGCGACGATACCCAATCCCCGGAAGATCTAGTGGAACGCCTGGTTGCGGCGGGGTATGTGCGCGAGGATCCAGTCGGTGCGGTAGGCGAGTACTCGATGCGCGGCGGCATAATCGACGTCTGGTCGCCGGGGCAGTCAAGGCCTGTACGCATCGAATTCTTCGGCGACGATATTGATTCCATTCGCTCCTTCGATCCGGAGACCCAACTCTCCACCAGTCAACTGAGCGCGATCGAAATTGTTCCGATGCGCGAAGTCGTAGTCCGCAGCCAGGACTTCGGCGAGTGGGCCGACGCTGCTCGGCGACGCTGGAGCGACGAGCGTTATGCACGGGCACTCCGCGATCGCACAGTCTTTGCCGATGAAGGGGAAAGCTTTGCCGGTTGGGAATGGCTGATGCCCGTGGTCCGCGAGCGTAGTGGGACCGCGTTTGATTACCTGAAAGATGCGGTACTGGTAATCGACGAACCGTCAACAGTGGAATCGTATCTTGGCGAAGTTTACCAAACGCTCGCCGATCGCTACGCCGAAACGGAAGCGGTTGACGACATTGCGGTGAAGCCCGAGGAGCTTTATCTGTCGCCGGAAGAGTTGCGCGCAAATTTGGATGAAAGACAGCGGATCGAGCTCCGTGTGCTTGGCCGTGCGGCGGCTGAACTTGATCAGGCTGTCGGTTTGGATGCCGAAGCCCCAAAAGTTCAACTCGGTCGCGTCCGCAGTGTGCGCACGCCCCTGTTTCTCTTTCCGGTAGTTGGGCAGGTGCCGGAAGTCGAATGGAAAACGCACTCGGCGCGGAAGTATCACGGCCGCCTTGCCAATCTCGCCGCGGATTTGGTTAGCGCTCGCGAAAATAGCACAACAACGCTTTTTGTAATGCCGAGTCTCGGAGTTGCCGAGCGAGTTGCGGAGATTCTCGCCGAGTATGAAATCGACGCGCAGCTTTCGTTAGTAGAGCAAACCTCCGAGACCTCGCAATCCGCCGGTGTTGCGCTGACTATTGTAACTGTCGGTCGACTCAGCAGCGGATTTGAGATGCCGGGCGCGCGGCTCTTAACGCACGTTGAAGCCGACCTGTTTGACGAAGCCGGCGCGCAAGCGCTGGAGCGGCGCGCGCCTGGGGCGGAAGGGAAAAGGCAAAAGGAAAAAGGTAAGAGAGCAAGATCCAGAACTGCCGCCTTTCTTTCCGATTTTCGCGACCTCAAAGCCGACGACTTCGTGGTGCACGTCGACCACGGCATCGGACGCTTTGGCGGCTTGCAAACGCTCGATCTCGGAACGCGTAGCAGTGAGTTTATGCTGCTCTACTATGCCGAAGACTCCAAGCTTTATGTGCCCGTCGAGCGGCTTGATCTTGTGCAGCGCTATTCGAGCGCCGAAGGACATCAACCCACACTTGATCGTCTGGGCGGACTTGGCTGGCAGAAAACGAAGGCCAAAGCCAAACGCGCAATGCGCGACATGGCCGACGAGCTTTTGCGTTTGTCCGCCGAGCGCAAACTTGTCGGTGGTTATGCGTTCGCTGCCGACACGCCGTGGCAGCGCGAGTTTGAAGATGGCTTTGAATACGTCTTAACCCCGGATCAGGAAACGGCGATTGAAGATGTAAAGCAAGATATGGAACAACCGACACCGATGGACCGTCTGCTTTGCGGGGACGTCGGTTACGGCAAGACCGAAGTGGCAATGCGCGCTGCTTTCAAAGCGGTGATGGAAGGGAAGCAGGCCGCCGTGTTGACGCCGACGACAGTGCTTGCCTATCAGCACTACGACACTTTTCGCAGTCGCTTCGCGCCGTTTCCAGTGAAGATTGAATTGCTATCGCGCTTCCGTTCCGCGAAGGAGCAGAAGGAAGTGGCCAAGCGCGTCGAGTCGGGCGACGTGGACGTAGTTATTGGAACACACCGGCTGCTGTCGAAAGATGTGCGGTTCAAAGAACTGGGCATCGTTGTGGTTGATGAAGAGCAGCGTTTTGGTGTGGCTCATAAAGAGAGATTGAAACATCTGAAAAAGCGCGTCGATGTCTTGACCCTCACCGCAACGCCGATTCCGCGCACGCTCAACATGTCGCTGAGCGGCTTGCGCGACATGTCTTTGATTGAAACGCCACCGCGTGATCGGCTCGCAATTCAAACTCAGGTGGTTCAGTTTTCTGAAAACGTCATCAAGTCGGCGATTGAACTCGAGCTCGGACGCGGCGGGCAAGTGTTCTTCATCCACAATCGCGTGGAGACCATCGAGACGATTGCGGCGCTCGTCCAGCGGCTGGTGCCGCAGGCGCGCCTCGTCGTCGGCCACGGGCAGATGAACGAAAAAGAAATGGAGCGGGTGATGCTCGATTTCATTGAGTTTAAGTATGACGTTCTGGTTGCCACCACCATCATTGAGAATGGGATAGACATCCCCCGCGCCAACACAATCATCATAAACCGCGCCGATCAATACGGTCTTTCTCAACTTTATCAACTGCGTGGGCGTGTTGGCCGCTCAAACCGCCGCGCTTATGCCTATCTTTTGATTCCGGGCGAGCAGGAGCTTTCGCCAATCGCCAAGCGACGTCTGGCGGCGATTCGAGAGTTTTCAGACCTGGGGGCGGGCTTTCGCATCGCCGCTCTCGACCTCGAACTGCGGGGCGCCGGCAATCTCCTGGGGGGTCAACAATCAGGCCACATGGACGCGCTCGGGTTTGACCTTTACACCCAGATGCTCGAGCGCACGGTCGCAGAGTTGCGCGGCGAAGTGGTGGAAGATGAAACCAGCGTGACGATTAATCTGGGCGTCGACGTAGCGATACCGGATGAATACATCAACGACATGGGCCAGCGATTGCGGACTTACAAACGCGTTTCCTCGGCCCGCGACGAAGAGACGCTTTCAAGCATTCGCAATGAAACCCGCGACCGCTACGGACGGCTTCCGGAGTCGGTCGAACAACTTTTTGGTTATGCGCTCCTGCGAAGGCTGGCGGAAGACCTGGGGGTGCTTTCAATAGACAAAACGACTACTGGCGTGGCACTCAAATTCAGCGAAAAAGCACGCATATCCCCCGAGAAACTGGCCACATTTGTTACCGCCCGTGAAAGCAGGGTTTTCACCCCCACCGGCGTGTTGAAGATGAACCTTAACGACGACGAGCAGGACAATTTGCTGGACACCGTGCGTGGTGCGTTGCTTGAACTTCGTCAGTAGTCAGTTGTCCGTGGTCAGTAGGCGTCGTTTGTCGTCGGGCTAAATGGCCTTTAGTTTGGCGGTTCTGCTGGTTTGTTATTAACAAGGTCTTTATGCTCAAATCTACCGCGCATCCAGAGTTAACCAATACGGACAACTGACCACCGACCACTGACAACTGACATTCTTTAGGAGCAGTATTGTGAAATCTAAATTTATCTCGCTCGCAATAGCCAGCATCTTTGTATTCGCGATTTTAGCTTTGGTTCCATCGCCAACTTTTGCGCAAGAGGGCGAGCTACAAGTCGTGGACGAGGTTATCGCGCAGATAAATGACGATGTGATCACTCTATCGATGCTGAAACGTGAATCCAAAGAGCGCGCCGACGCGCTGCGGCAGTCCGGTATGTCTGAGCAGGAAGCCGCCGCGGAGGTGAGCAAGCGCCAGCCCGAATTGATTGCCACGCTCGTGAACGAGGCGCTCCTTATGCAAAAAGGAAAAGAGCTGGACCTCTCGAGTGAGGTTGAGGCGGAGGTCAACCGGCGCATGCTCGAAGTCGCAAAAGAGCAGGGGATTACGACCATCGAAAAACTTGAGGCCGCCATGCGCGAAAGTGGTGTCGATCCGGTAGCCACTCGCCAGACGCTGCGCACTGAGATCATGAAGCAGACAGTGATTCAGCAGGAAGTCGATCGCAAGCTTTTCTTTGGGTGGACTCCAGATGAACTGAAGAAGTATTTCCAGGAACACCAGGACAAGTTTCGCAAGCCCGAAAGCGTGACCATCTCCGAGATATTTCTCAGTTCCGCCGGTAAGAACGAGGCCGAAGTGAAAGCCAGGGCGTTGGAGCTGGTTAGACAGTTGCGCGCCGGCGCAGACTTCGCCAAGGTCGCCGCCGCAAACTCTGAGCGCGAGGTAAACGACGTACGCACCGCGCCACAAAACGGAGGGAAGGTGGGCGCCTTTGAAATACCGAACCTGCGCGAAGACATCGCAAATTCGGTGAAGAACGTGCAAGTGGGCGGCGTGAGTGAGCCTTTGCGAACCAATGATGGTTATCAAGTCTTCCGCGTTGACGAGCGCACGCCGGCGAGCACGTCAGCAGCTTTTAATGAAAATCAGGTGCGCGAGGCAATGACGAACGAACGCGGAGCAAAGGCGCGGGAAGACTATCTGCAGAGTTTGCGAGACGAAGCGTACATTAAGATTTCCGACAACTACCGCCCCGCGGTAGCGCTGCTATTGAAACTCGCGCCGGAAAAGACAGCCGACAACAGCGGTGCGTCAACCGCGAAGCCAGCAGGAAAGAAGAAGGGCAAGTTCCTCGGCATCTTCCCGAAACCGTAGAGCGAGGTTTCGAGTTTCTAGTTCCGAGTTTCGAGTTTTGATACGGCACTTGTCTTGACTCGAAACTCGAAACTCGAAACTCGGAACTCGAAACTGGAAACTTTTCCTTGCGTCTCGATTTGTTCCTCAAAGCCAGCCGCCTTTGTTCCCGTCGTACGCTCGCGCAAAAGCTTTGCGACGCGGGCCGCGTCTCAATCAACGGAAACTCAGGGAAGTCGTCCCACGCGGTTAAGCCCGGTGACGAAATCGTCATCCGCCGCTACCACACGTTAACCACTGTCCGCGTTCTTTCCGTCCCAACCGCGCGGCAGACCTCACGAAAAGAAGCAAGCACTCTGTTCGAAGTATTGAGCGAAGAGTCTTTAGACGAAGACGCGCTTTGATCTAGCAATGAGCTGTCCAATAAGCTTCAGGCCTCTGAATAATTTGGTTCAGTAAATTAAGCCCTGATATAGTGTTGTAATTCATGACGCCGGAAATCAAACCATTCAAGATTCGGGACATCGAGATCAATCCGCCGTTGATCCTCTCGCCAATGGCCGGCGTGACGGACGTTTCGTTTCGCCGTCTACTGAAGCGGCGCGGCGGCGTGGGGCTGAGCGTTTCGGAGTTTATTTCGGTTGAGGGGCTGACGCGGAGCAACCCAAAATCAAAACGCCAGATGCGATTTTACGAGGACGAGCGGCCGTTTGCGGTGCAGATTTTTGGTGGACAACCGGAGCGCATGCGCCTGGCCGCGGAGATGGCGGAGGAGATTGGCGCTGACATCCTCGACATCAACTGCGGCTGCCCGGCGCCCAAAGTTGTGAAGCACGGCGGCGGCTCAGGCCTGCTGAAAGATCACGAACGCCTGGAGACCATTCTTACTGAGATCAAGAAAGCGATCACGATACCGCTAACGATTAAAATCCGCGCCGGCTTCTACGATAACACCATCAACGCAGTCGAGACGGCGAAACTTGCGGAAGGCTGCGGCGTCGAACACATTGCCTTGCACGGTCGCACCAAGGAGCAGGGATATCGCGGCCTCGCGAATTGGGACCTCGTCAAACAGATTAAGGAAACAGTTAGTGTGCCGGTGTCAGGCAGCGGTGATGTGACAAGTATTGAAAGGGCGTTTGCGCGTTTTCGCGAGACCGGTTGCGACGGTGTCTTGATCGGGCGCGGCGCGATGGCGAACCCGTGGATCTTCCGTCAGATTGAAGACGTGATGCACGGCCGCGAAGTCTTCGAGCCGACTCTTGCCGACAAGCGCGCGATCCTGCACGAGTATTTCGACTTGCTGCGTGAAGACATGCCCGAGACGCCGGCGATCAACCGCATGAAGCAACTCGCCGGGCAGTTCACGCGCGGCTTGCAGGGCGGCGCGCTGTTTCGCACTTCGCTCTACCACTCTCATTCGGTGCAGGAAATCCTCAACCGCATCGAGGAATACTTCGAGGCGATTGAAACTGGTCAACCCTACTTTGGCGAAGCCGGCGCGCCGGTTGAAGAGGCTCCCGAGCTGGATTCCTGCGAAGCGGCAAGCGCTGCCTAAGGAAGACAAGGCAGAAGCCCGACCGTTAGGGAGGGCTCAGAGGCCGCGTTATAAGCTCTCCCTAATGGTCGGGCTTCTGCCCCGAACATCGAAGGAAAAACAAAATGCGGAAGGTAACGTTTGGTGGCGCGAATAGTTTTGATAACTATATCGCGCGGAAAGACGACTCGGTTGACTGGCTCATGTGGGGCAAGGAAGCGGAGTCTTTCATGGCAGACTTTTGGAAGACCATCGACACGGTCGTGATGGGCCGCAGGACTTACGAGGTTGCGCTACGCATGAGCGCCGGCGGGTTCGCGTATCCGGGCGTGAAAAACTATGTCTTCTCGCGAACGATGAAGCAAAGCCCAAAGAAGAAGGTCAAGAACCTGGAGTTCGTTTCGGAAGATGCGGCTGAGTTTGTTCGCAAACTGAAGAACCAGGAAGGCAAAGACATCTGCGTGATGGGCGGTGGCCTGTTGGCGAAGTCGCTTTTCGAGGCGGACCTGATTGATGAAATCGGTTTCAATATTCATCCCGTCTTGCTCGGTTCAGGGATACCGCTCTTCCATGAGATGAACCACCAGATTGATTTGGAACTCCTTGACTGCAAGGCTTTCAAGAATGGCACGCTTTTGGTTTCTTATCGGGTGAAGCACGAGACGGAAAAGAAAAGAGCAACCGCCAGGAACGCCAAGAGCAGCAGGAAAGCTAGGGTTCAGAAGAGCAATTAGCGACCTGGCATCTGACTGGCCCGCTCTTTACTGGGACCGCGGGCGTCCCGCCCGCCTCAAGCAACTGGTTCATTCAAGTCAGGCTTAAGTTTCTCAAGGTTGGCAAAGTGGCATTCAACGAAAGCGGGCGAGACGCCCGCGGTCCCAGTAAGAGCGGGCACTCCAAAGGATAAAGCTTTCTGACCTCAATGATTCTTCACGAGCGCTACTGTAGGTGCAGGCTTTCCAGTTCCTGTATCCAGGTTCATTGCCGCCGGATAACCCTTCCCCTTAAGCCCGGCTAACTCAATGACAACTTCCTTTTGGTTTTTGCCGATCGGTTTCCTGGCGCGTGCGGCGGCGACTTTCTTCTCTGACTTTTCCGTTTTGGCGTTTGTCGAGGCCAGGGGCGAATTAGAAGGACTGGGACTACCAGCAGTTTTAGTCGTCGCAGCCTTCAGTGGATGACGCGACATCGCGTTGAGTGCATCCAGCACTTGCGCGCGTTCCTCTTCGCCCAGGTCTTCGAGCTTGACGCCGTTCACATCCAAAACTGCGCGCAGGTTTTCTTCGGTGTTGGTGTCCTGATCGTAAACGTCGCGATAGATGTGTAGCTTTCCATCTTCAATGACAATGGTTTCATACCGCAGCTCTACAGGCACCACGCGGTCTAACTTGACGACCCTGGTTCTAGTTTTGTCTGCTAAGTACGACTTGATCGCCGCGTCGGATATTTCGCTTCCCGCCACCTGCGCCAACAGTTTCGCAAAGTCCTGGACTTGCGCCGTCGTCAGACCGACGCAGCCGTGCGAGGCAAACGTTCCGAGTTTCGCCGGCGACTTCCCACCATGAATAAGCGATGGCAGTCCGATAGGAATCTTGATTGGCCCAAGCGGATTGAGTTTGCTGCCGGCCGCTACCTTTTCGCCGACGCTCACATTCTTCATCCCGGCGACCCACGGTTCGTCAGGCGGCGTCCAGGTTGGATTAAAAATAATTGTTTGCGCTTTTCTTAAACCCGTCGGCAACGGAAACTCAGGGTAACCGATACCGATTTTGTACGACTTCACCAGTGAACCTTCCTGGAAGACATCCATGCGGAAGGCGGGAATGTTGACGACAACACGCGTGTCTTTGGGCACTGCGTTGGGACCGGCCGCGACTGTATTCTCGGGCGCTTCGCTCGTCGTACTCTTATCGGCCTTGCCGGGTTCAAGTCCTTCGCTACCCGCGACCCAGTAGTCGCGGGCAAGCGCGAAAAGTTCCTCCGCTTTCTGTTCACCGATGACGCCGCGAATCGCGTCAGCCGCGTGTTGGCGCGCCTGCTCGGACTGACTGGACTGATCTGCCTGACCCGTTTGATCGGCGGCCTTGTCTTCTGAATTCAACTGTCGCAGCCTGGCAACCTCTTCACTGGCGATTTTTTGTAGCTGGGTTAGTTGATCGTCGGTGAGTTCAACCTTTGCTTTCAGTTTTGTCTTAAACGCTTCATCCGAAAACAACGCGTCGAGCACGGGCAAGGTGACTGGAATGGCGGTGGCCTTACTGACTGTGCCGGGCGAAGGCGATGCCGACGGTGAAGGACTGCCGGGGGCGTTTGAATTGGAGTTGCTGGCTGGCTCGGTTACACAGCCTGCGACCGCAAGAATCGCGAGGGCCATGATTAGCCCGAGAGTTGTATGTCTGATTGTCTTCATTCTTGAGTACCTCGGTTATTGGTGTTTATCGACATGATATCGGTGTTTTGGCCTTACTCATATCTCTGCCACATTCGCTTACTTGGCACCCTTGGTTTTCGCGCTGGGCGAAAGCGATGCGGCGGGTGAAGGACTCGCAGCCGGGCTGGCGCTGTTTGCTGGGGCGGTCCCGGTTGTACCACTGGGCGAAGGCGACGGGGACGGAGATGAAGTCTCAGTATTTGGGGAGGTTGAATTGTTAACAGGCTCGGTGGCGCAACCCGCTGCAAACAGGATCGAGAAGGTCGTGAGAAGGA
>JBGPYG010000128.1:0-8788 GCA_041493085.1 Pyrinomonadaceae bacterium
CTTTATCGGTTGAGTTTCAAACCTGGCGATGAATTAACGAACTAAGGCAAGAACTAAACAGGGCAATTATTAAGTTCTGATGAGGGTTTAGTGATGCCGCACGTAACATCACCACTTTCAAAAGAACACCTCTCGTCCGAGGTGCTGGAATTAACACTACGGTTTAGAGCACGACTCTGTCAAGATACAATTTTTGTCACTTCGATTTGGGCCCGCCTTTTGTAAGTTCTCGACCGTTTAAGGTCCAAAGCGTCCCTGATATTCACCCGAGACGATGAAGGCTTTGACCATCTCGGCGTTAACGAAGTTGCCGTTGAACTGATTGAGCTTGCCGAGCCAGAAGTCATAACCGGTGTAATCTGAGTCGGGACTATCGTTTGGATTGCGGCGTAGATAGCCGAAGTATTGTGCCAACACAAAGGCGCGGTTGCTCTCAGCAGCAAACAAGTCCGGATCTTCCGCCACCGCCCTTAAGACTTGCGCGCGCGTCTTCGCACTCGAAGTGAGATCCATGACCAACTGATCGCGCTCGGCTGGTGACAACGCGCCGCCAGCGTTGGCGTTCAGCGTGTCGACAAACTGCGCCGGCGTCAAGGAGCTTGGATAAGCGGTGGTAAAGCGCGCGCGCAGTACAAACTCCGCTATCAAGGCCTGCTTGTTGCTCTCTAGTAATTGATCCGCACCTGGCTGACCAATGATCACCCCCCGGCCAATCTGCTGCGTGTCGGCCAGAAATTCGTTGAGCCTGACGATGGGCACCGAGAGCGTATGCGTGCCGCCGAGGGTCGACGTGCCGGTGGCGCTGCCGTACGCCACCTTGTAGAGCCGCTCGACCAGATAGCCGGTTTGCTGAAACTCGATCGAGAGGAAGAAGGCAGCCGAGACATTGATGCGGCGTATCTCGCGGCACTCCTGCGTGGTGCACTCGTCGAGCTGATTTTTCCAGAAAGCGAGACCGCCCGCGTCGGGCTCGCGATTAAAGAAGTCAACGTAGTGTTCGCGCACAAAGAAGTCGCTGTTGAAGCTGGCGTCCTTAACGGGGTTTGGCCCGTTCACACTCTCGTTGCTGTTGATGGTAACAGTGACTGTTGCCGGAGAACCGAGCATGCAGCCGACCGCGTTCGAAAGAGTTACGTTGAAAGTCTCTGGACCTTCACCGAAGGAGTCATCGACGATGAAGGTGCTGATGGTCTTCGATGTTTCACTGGCGGCGAAATGCAGTGTGCCGAGCGCGGCGAGGTAGTCAGACCGTTCACTGGCAGTGCCGTCGGCACTCGCGTAGTCCACGCTGGCCGCGGCTGAAGCGTCGCCAGTTCGCGTCACGAGAAGGTCAATCTTCGTCGTCGCATTAGGCGTCTCGTTGCCGCTCGCCGTGCTCGAGCTGAATTGAACGGAAAGTGGCGTGGCGATGAAGTCGGCCCGCTGGCCGAAGGTATTCAGATTAAAGGTCGAACTTTGTGGAGTAAATTGAAAGAAATTCAGCGTCGGAGTTACCGTGTAATTCCGTCCGACCGGCAGTCTAGCAAAAGCGTAGGTGCCGGCGATGCTGGTCTGAGAGCTTAGCGCTTTCCCTCCGCTCAGCGTTATCGTTACGCCCTGTAAAGCGCTCCCATTGAGTGTCACCTCACCGAGAATGTCGGCGGTAACGGGGCCGAAATCTCGTCTGACATTCTTTTGGAGATTGTTCACGCCCGCAGAATCAAAGATGTAATTAGGGGCGACGACTGAAACTGTGTAGCTGTTGCCGACAGTCAAAAGACCAAATGTATAGCAGCCATTGGCATCGGTCATCGTCGTCGCGGTCGGAACACCCGTAAGGTTGACGGTTGCGCCGGGCAAAGGATTTCCATTCTCGTCCGAGACACGACCGATAATTGTCGGATCGGCGATCACAGAGACCCAGCCATCAGTTCCTCCGCCGCCGTTGTTTGGTTGGAAGGGAACCACGGTCACGATACTTGCATTCGTGCTGCCGGTCGCAAAGGCGTTGCCGGCGATGTCCAGAGCGATGCCAAAACTGCCGTTGGTTACGCCGGAGAGGAGAGTTGAATACAGCACTGTACCGGACGGAGTAAACTTGGTCACAAAGCCGACTCCCGCAAGCGGAGTCGGTAGAGGAGCGACAGTGGGAAAGTTAGGACCCGCCACACCCGTGACATAAGCACCGCCGGCGAGGTTCACCGCAACGCCCTTGCCGAAATCGTCGCCGGTGCCGCCCAGATAGGTGGAGTAAATCAGCGCTGAGCCGGTCGCGTTTAGCTTCGTCAAGAACGCATCATTCTGGCCCCCATTGAGGCCCTGAGAGGCGTTGGCCAGGGGGAAGTTCGTCGAGGAGGTTGCTCCAGTGATGTAGGCATTTCCCGACTCGTCTATCGCAATTGCTTTACCGGGATTGAGGGAACCGTCGGCGCCGCCGATGTCTTTGGCACTACCGCCGAGATAAGTAGCGTAGACGAGGGCGGCTGCCCCAGAGAGATTCGTGTTGAACTTTGCTACGAAGGCGTCAGCACTGCCACCACCAAAGGTTGTTTGGAAGGCGCCCGGCGTGGCGAAGTTCGTGGTGGTGGAATTCAGGTTGCCGGTTATAAAAGCGTTGCCGGCCACATCCGCGGCTATTGCTTGCCCTGCGGCGGAGCCGGTGTGGGCAAGGAAGGTTGAATAGACCAGCGACGATGCGCCCGAACAATTCGTACATAGCTTTGTCATAAAGCCAGAGTTGAAATTGGTGGATTCGAAGGCGCCGGCCGTCACCGGGAAGCCGGTGCTGGTCGTGCCGGTCACATAGGCGAAGCCCTGGGAGTTGTTGGCCGCGATGCCACAACCGCGGGCGCCGAAGTTGCCCGAGAGGTATGTCGAATAGACCAGCGCCGAGCCTGCGGCGTTGATTCTGGTAACGAATGCATCCTCGTCAGTCCCACCACTGTATGTGCTATCGAAAGCGTTAACCGGAGGGAAGTCGTTTGAGGCCGTCCGGCCGATCACATAAGCGTTTTGCGATGAGTCTACATCGATGTCGATGCCCGTCTCCGTGTTGCTACCACCAAGGTAAGTCGAGTAGACCAGCGCCGAGCCCGCGGCGTTGATCTTGACGACGAAGGCGTCTCGGGTGCCACCCAGCGTCGGATCTATCGGAGAGACGGTCGGAAAAATGGACGACGCGGTATCGCCGGTTATGTAGGCGTTGCCTGAGTCGTCCACAGCGATGGCATTGCCGCCGTCTGCGCCGTTGCCGCCGAGATAGCTGGAATAGACCAGAACCGGATCGATAACGAGCGGCTTGGTGAGATCGTAGGCTGCAACTTCAAAGCCAACATTGCGCCGGTTCCTTATGACGTAAGTGCCGGCAACTTCGCGCCGCACGCCATCAACGAGTTGGTAAATCACCGGCTTCTGCAAGCGCACATCGCTTGTCGTGCCTATTAACCCAAGAACCAAACTGCCGTCTCGATCGATCGAAATCCTGTTCGCGCCGTCGAACGCCAGCGTAATCACGCCGGGGTTGACGCCCGGCGCGACAATGAAGTCGTTTTCCAGTTGCCGCTGGTTGCCGTAGTAAACAACTTCCACACCCGGATAAACCTCACGGTAGTGAACGCCGGCAAAGGTAGGAACATTGACCCGCCAGTTCCTGGGATTCTTGCCGATGAAGTAGTTGCTCTTTCCGGGCAGTTGATCAGATCCTTCGATCTTCGGCGTTGGGTTGGCGCCCACCAGTTTCATTCGCAGGACGTCATTCGTGGTTTGCACCGAGCCTTTGTCTGTGCGTCCAGGTGTCAGGCCTGCGTCACGTCTTTGCTCCAGCGAAAGCACGGCTTCGGTCGCGGTTAGAAACAGATTGTAGCCGGCGCCACGAGAGAGAAACTTGACCCGCTCATCTGTCTGTCCCTGGTTTACTTCAAAACTGAGTGGCAGCTTGCCGTATGCCTCGGCGGCGCGCAGTTTGGACGGCTCGTCAGCCGCGACGGGCGCCGAAAGAATTGGAGCTTCACCGACTAGCAACTGTTCTTTTGCTTCAGCACGAGCGCTCGATGCCCCCGCAGGCCACGAGGCACTAACCAGCAAGCAAGCCGTGAGGATAGTAATAACAACAATATTTCTCTCTTGAGTGATACGCATGATCGTCAAACTCCTTCGCAATTGAAACAAAGGACTGATCCCCCTGGGGAACGCCTGAACTGGGTTGCAACAACAAAATCGCTATTCACACCAACACCACCGCGGACCAGAGTGCGAGCCGCCACATCGAAAACAGCCGCACGATCTTCTTCAATGTTTTGCCACTCCGAGTCTTTCTAAATTCTTTCCCTATCTAATTACGCGCAAGGCGTGTAAGAATTCAGTCAAGTGGTCTTGAAATAATGCTTTCAGGCGGGAATATGGAAACTTCGACGGGTGAGGTTACACGCCTGCTTCAGGACTGGAGCGTTGGCAATCGCGAGGCCTTGGATAAACTGCTGCCGCTTGTTTATAACGAGCTGCGCCGTCTGGCGCACAACTATCTCACCCACGAACGCCCCGACCACACTTTGCAGACCACCGCGCTGGTTCACGAAGCCTATTTGAAATTGATTGACCAACGTTCGGTGAACTGGCAAAACCGCGCCCAATTCTTCGCCATTTCCGCCCAGGCGATGCGGCGGATTCTGCTCGACAATGCGCGCCGGCACACCGCAGTCAAACGTGGTAGTGGTGGACAAAAGCTCCCGCTCGAAGAGGCCGCAACCGTTTCCGTCGATGCCGCAAATGAATCTCTGATTGCGCTCGATATGGCTTTGCAGAAACTGGAAATTATTGACGCTGAGCAAAGCAGAATTGTCGAGTTGAGATATTTCGGCGGTTTGACGATTGAAGAAACGGCGGAAGTTTTGAAAACCTCGCCTTCGACGGTTCAGCGGGAATGGACGATCGCGCGGGCATGGCTCTACAAAACCATAACCGGCTCGCCCGATTCTCTCGGTTGACTCAAAGGACCAGGCTTTTGCGCGTATAGAATTAGGGGCTCCCTGCGTGCGCGCGCCACAGTGCAGACAGTTAGGTCTCTGTCCCCAGGTCGATATGAATCCAAACTGGCCAGAAGTGAAAAGGCTTTTCTCCGCAGCGCTGGAGCTTGAGCTTCAGGACCGCGTGTCGTTTCTAAACAAAGCGTGTGCAACTGACGAAGGTCTGCGCGCAGAAGTTTTGACCCTTCTGGCTGCCCACGAAGCGGCCACTGACTTCATTGACTCACCCGCCCTGATCGACATCGGCATGATTTCTCGAGAGGAAGTTCCCGACCAATCCGTCTTCATCGGCAGGCGCATTGGCCCTTACGAGATCGTGCGCGAACTCGGCCACGGTGGCATGGGGACGGTTTTTCTTGCGGTCCGAGCCGACGACCAGTATCGCAAACAGGTCGCCATCAAGCTCGTCAATCGTGGCATGGATACCGACCTCATCCTGCGTCGCTTCATGATGGAGCGCCAGATACTGGCTAACCTTGAACACCCAAACATAGCCCGGCTTCTGGAAGGTGGTTCAACGGAGGATGGTCTTCCCTATTTCGTCATGGAATACATCGAGGGCCAGCCGATCACCCAGTATTGCGACGCCAAGCTATTCACCACCAGCGAGCGCCTGGAGTTGTTTCGCCAGGTCTGCTCCGCTTTGCAGTATGCGCACCAGAATCTGGTCGTTCACCGCGATATCAAACCGAGCAACGTTCTGGTCACCGCCGAGGGCGTTCCGAAACTGCTTGACTTTGGTATTGCCAAACTGCTCAGTCCGGGCTGGGACGCTGAAACCGGTGAGGCCACGGCCAGTATGGTGCAGCTGATGACGCCCGAGTATGCCAGTCCAGAACAGTTGCGGGGGCTGGCTATCACCACTGCCAGCGATGTCTATAGCCTGGGCCTCGTCTTGTATGAACTCCTGAGCGGACATCACCCTTATCGCCTGCCCAGCCGCCAGGCGGGAGAGGTAGCAAAGGTGGTCTTGCAGTCAGAGCCGGAAAGACCGAGCGTAGTAGTCAGCAGGCAGCAAGCAGATGACCGGAACAACCCAACGCAGAACTACGAACAACGGACCACTGACAACGCACCCCGGACCAGTAAGACCAATGCGCAGTCAGTAATCCGGAGCGCGAAATCGCTCCGGGGCGATCTGGATAACATCGTGCTCAAGGCCCTGCGCAAGGAGCCGCCGCGTCGTTATGCTTCGGTACAGGAATTTTCCGAAGACATTCGCCGGCATCTTGAAGGCCTGCCGGTCATGGCCAGTCCAGACACGTTTGGCTATCGCGCCGGGAAGTTCGTACAGAGAAACAAAGTGGGAGTTCTGGCCACTGCGGCCGTAGTCATGACGCTCTTAACGGCGACCGCCATTACCACCTGGCAAGCGCACGTAGCACGCATAGAACGCGACAAAGCTGAGCGTCGCTTTGGAGAGGTCCGGAAGCTGGCAAATGCCGTCCTGTTCAAATATCACGACGGCATAGAAAAGCTTCCCGGCTCCACGCCAGTGCGCCAGATGCTGGTTCAGGATGCGCTCCAATATCTCGATGCTCTTGCAAAAGAGAGCGCTAATGATCCTTCCTTGCAAAAAGAACTTGCGGCGGCTTATGAAAAGGTTGGTGACGTGCAAGGCTCGCCGTTTCGCTCCAATCTCGGAAATTACAAAGGCGCGCTGGCAAGTCACCAAAAGGCATTGGCTATCCGCGAAAAGTTAGGCGCGGTGGCGCCGCTGGACGAGCAACTCAAACTCGAAATCGCGCGAAGTTACGGTGCGGTGGGCGAGCTATTGCAGGTAACCGGTAACCTCAGTGCCGCTTTGGAACACTATGACAAAGCGTTCGCAGTTTTCGACTCACTAACAAAAAGGACAACTGACACGCGTCACGAGTTGAGCATCCTGGATGTGCGCTATGGAAAAGCCCTCGCTGAGACCGGCAAACTTAAGGAAGCGGTTGAAAGGTTTCAGAATGGAATTGCCATCGCCAATGAACTGTCGACAGCGAATCAGGGCGATCAACAACTGACCCGAGCCGAAGCATTCGCGCACATCAGTCTTGGGGACGCTTATGTCGATATGGGGCAGTTGAAAGAAGCGCTGGCCAATCACCGCCAGGCTTTCGCCTTGCTCTCGCCGCTAGTCAGCCTAACCAACGCACAATCTCGACGCGATGTAGCCGTGGCTTATGTGCGCGTCGCCGATGTGATGGCGAAAATGGGAGATAAGAAGGGTGCGTTGCAGTTGGAATTGAAAGCTCTGGCGGAAGATGAAGAGGCCGTGAAAGTTGACCCGACAAACGCGCTAGCGCGGCGCGATGTATATATTGACTATTACAAGATCGCTTTCATGCAAGAGGCCATCAAAGAGATGAAAGCTGCGCTCACGAATCAACATAAGTGTGTTGCTCTAGTTGAAGCCGAAGTCGCGGCTAACCCCGCAAGTTCAGAGTCCCGTGCCGATTTGGGCGTGGCCTATTTTCGTCTCGGCGAAATGTTTGAAAACAGCGCCAACCGTCAGGAGGCTTTACCTAACTACCAGAAGGCCGTGGAGATTGAGGAGTCTATTTCAAATGCAGATCCGGCAAACACAGTCGCGCGCGGAGATTTGTCAGAAGATTATATGAAGGTCAGCGATGTCTCTTTGAAACTAGGTGCTAGAGCGAAGGCGCTGGAAGGCTACCGCAAAGCGTTGGCGATACGCGAAGAGCTGGTCGCAAAGACTCCTGATGACGCCGAGGGTCGCACCCAACTAGCACGTATCTACGAGAGTCTGGGAGAGTACTTTTCCCTGGTTGCAAAAAACAGTCAGCGCGCTGACGACTGGCAGGAAGCAAGACGCCTTTATCAACAAAGCCTTGATATCTGGAATGATCTGCAACAACGTGGCAAGCTAACGTCCGACTATCTGAAAAAGCCCAGCGAGGTGAAACAAAAGATTGTGAAGTGTGAGACCGCTTTACGAAACTCAATGGACTAACAAATTGGTATCAACAGGCGTCGCCGGTGGCGGTGTACACCTGGCGCCAACGCCCGCCGGACTTTTTGTAGATGGAATAACCATAGGCGTCGAAGCCGTGTTGCTGCACGAAAACTTCGGCGATGCCGTCACCGTCGAGATCGAGTTGGTCAACGAAATCAACGGCCGAGTCGAAACCTTCAGGCGGAAGTTTGTAGGCTTGGAAGTTAACGAGCGCGGCCTTGTAACTTTCTCCCTGCGGTTCAGCGATAAGCAAAAGATCGCGGCGCGCTTTTGTTTTCGTCTCAATAACGAAGCTGCCGATCAGCTCGAACTTTCCGTCCCCATCAAGATCAGTTGCCGTCAGATTCGTGGTCTTAAGTGTGTGCAGCAAAGCAGGCGTGGTACCTCGCGAGCGATAGATCTGCGTTACTAGCTTCATAGCGGCCTGGCGCTCAGCGTCGGTGGGCGCGCGTCGGGCGCTCGGTTTGCGACCCAACGAATCAGAATCGGTTGCGAGCGCTGAGAGATGCGCGGGAATTTTGCCGTTGTCCTCCACCAGCGCGGTTGCATGAATGTTATTGCAGCCCATGTCGGAACCTTTGACCGTCGCGCTGCCAACCTCTCCGCCGCCAAACGTCACGCGGTATTTCTTTCCCGGAGCAAAGTACTGACTGGCGAATTTACGTTGCGCCGCCTCGTTATATTCAGGGTAGGGTTGTTTGAGCTTCCCGTTTTCCACCAGCACAACTGCGTCCATGTTGCGCTGCGACTCTTCGGACGAGTCGCCTCGGGAGACTACACAAACCAGCGTGCGATTCTGCTTCGGTTGGGGCTTCTGCGCTGC
>JBGPYG010000199.1:0-7052 GCA_041493085.1 Pyrinomonadaceae bacterium
CAGCGCGAGCAGACGTTTCCAGTTCATCTATCCTGGTGATGGAGCTCAGCGGGAGCTGCGCTCCCGCCAAGCGGGCGAGACGCCCGCGGTCCCAGTGAAAAGGTTCACCTTAGACAGCGCAACCGAACTAGCCGTTCATGACAGCGAGCAAAGACAGCACAGCGGTAAGAGCCGGCGAGGAGTTGGATCTTGCGGCTCTGGATCGTTATCTGCGCGAACATCTGCGCGAAGATCTACCAAAGCAAGCTTCGGAAAGGGAAACTGCGAGAATTGAATTCGAACAATTTCCGGGCGGGCACTCGAATCTCACTTACCTGGTTCGCTATGGCCATCAGGAATTCGTGCTCCGCCGTCCTCCGGTTGGCCCAGTGGCGCCGACGGCTCACGACATGCCGCGCGAGCATAAGTTGCTTTCAGTGATCAATCCACACTTTCCCCTCGCGCCCAAACCGGTGCTGCTCTGCGCAGACGCAGCCATCATTGGCGTGCCGTTTTATTTGATGGAGCGTCGTCGCGGCTTCATTGTTCGGTTCATAGTGCCGAGTCAGATTGGTGAGAATCTCACAATGCGACGGCGGCTGAGCGAGACGGTAGTCGACACTCTCGTCGCGCTCCACGCGGTCGATATTCAGTCGACCGGAATAGTTCAAATCGGCAAGCCGGCCGGGTTTGTGGCGCGCCAGGTTCATGGTTGGGCTGAACGTTGGCAGCGCTCGAAGACCGGTGAGCTTGCCGAGATGGATCAGGTGATTCAGTGGCTTGTAGATCGAATTCCGCCGGAATCAGAAACCGCGGCCACAATCGTTCACAACGATTTCAAGCTCGACAATCTTATGCTCGATGAAGGGGATCCGGCTCGCGTGGTGGCCGTGCTCGATTGGGAGATGTGTACCGTCGGCGACCCGCTGGTTGATGTGGGCCTTCTTCTAACCTACTGGACGATGAACGGAGGAGGAGGGGGGACGTCGGCAGAGAGCAACAGTTCATTGCGTGCGGTCACGAATGGTCCGGGCTGGATGACGCGTGAGGAGATGATCGAGCGGTATGAAACGAAGACTGGCCGCGATCTCTCGCGCATCGCGTTCTATGAAGCGTTTGCGCGTTTTAAGGTTGCGGTTGTGATTCAGCAAATTTATTTTCGTTACGTGCAGGGCCAGACACATGACGAGCGCTTCCGCAACTTTGACAGCCTCGTGCGAGAACTGACAGCGGAGGCTCTCGATTTGGCCGAGCAGTCTGGGATTTGAACCGCCAAGACGCCAAGAACGCCAAGCGACCAAGAGAAAAGGAAACAGATTACTTGTTCGGTCCAGTTCGATAACACATTTTGCTCGTTGCCACGTCTGTATTTGGTCCTGGCGCTCTTGGCGTCTTGGCGGTTGATCAGAAAAAGATGGCCGAGATTAATCCAGAAATTCTGCGGTTCGATTCGCTGCCTTCGACAAATCTCGAGGCGGCGCGGCGGGCTATAGAGGGCGCCACGGAAGGCTTATGTGTTGTGGCCAGCGAGCAGACGGCGGGCCGCGGCCGCTTGCAGAGGCAATGGATTTCGCCGAGAGGCGCTGGGCTTTATTTCAGTATTATCCTCCGTCCACTGTTCGAGCAAAGCGTTTGGCCGCTGCTTACTTTGATGGCGGCCATCGCCGTGCACGACACTTTGCTTGACGTGTGCGGGTTTGAAACCGACATCAAGTGGCCAAATGACGTTCTGGTCAATGAAAAGAAACTGTGCGGCATTCTGGCGGAAACCGTTGAGACACCCGCGGGTCGTGCGGTCGTCGTAGGCATTGGAATTAATCTGACTGCCAAATCCGTTTCTCCAGAACTCTATCGGATTGCAACTTCAGTGGAAGCTGCAACGGGCAAGAGTCCGGACGTGGAAATTATCATCGAAGCTCTGGTTCATGTCTTGATAACTCAATATGGAATGCTACAGGATCCGGATGGACCTCGCGTGATCGTTGGCGAATGGTGCGCGCGCTCGTCGTACGCTGAAGGTAAGCGGATTAGCGTGACAGAAGGCAACCAGACTTTTGTCGGAACAACGCGCGGGCTCGAACGCGATGGCGCGCTGCGTGTGAAGACTGACGACGGTGAGATGCGAATTGTTAGAGCTGGAGATGTGAGCGTCGTTCGACCGGCGTGAGGGTTTCATTCATCAGCCGGAAGATGCAACTCGCAATTGAGATTCTTAGGAAGAAGGCATTCAACAAGCCTGCGAAGCGGGCGACAGCCCCATGATGAAGTATGATGATCCCGCTGTCGCCCGTTTCACGGGCTACTTCAGAGAGTTGTTTCTTTCCTGGGGCTCACGCCCCAGGGCGGGGTCCTCAGCCGAGCATCTCGGCTGGGGTGTGAGACTTTATTCTTCCACCTGCTTTTCAGGTTCGTTGAAAGACACCGACAAGCCAGCTCATGTCCACCGGAAAGAGAATCGTACTATCAACCTTCGGCTCGTTTGGAGACATTCATCCGTACATCGCTATCGCTCTCGAACTGAAGGCGCGCGGGCACTCCGTCGTGATTGCCACGTCGGAAGTGTATCGGGAAAAGATGGATGCGTTGGGCATCGAGCTGCATCCGGTGCGTCCGGACCTTCCGTCTTACGACGATCCGGATGAGCTCAGCAGGCTCTCGCTGGAGCTGATGGAGCCCAGAGGCGGCACCGAAAAAGTCATCGGGTTACTCACGCCAAACTTGAGAGAAGTTTACGAAGACCTTGATACCGTAGTGGAAACCGCGGATTTGTTATTGACGCATCCGCTCCCGCTCGTTGGGCCGCTAGTGGCGCAGAAGCGCGGCTTGCCGTGGGTGTCGAGTGTGCTGGCGCCAATCTCGTTTTTCTCGGCATATGATCCGCCCGTGCTGGCGCAGCTGCCCGCGCTCTATCATCTCCAGCGCCGGAGTGTTGCCTTTAGTCGTCTCTTATATCGCATCGCGTCGCACAGATTGGAAAAGATGATGGAGCCCGTCTACCGTCTGCGCGCGGAGCTTGGACTACCGCGCGGCGCGCAACCGCTTCTTGCAGGGCAACATTCACCGGCGCTGGTGCTGGCCTTGTTTTCATCCGTGCTGGCAAAGCCGCAGCTCGACTGGCCGCCTAACACGCGCGTTACCGGCTTCGCGTTTTACGACCGCCGAGACTTTTTTGGTGAGACTGAAATGCAGCAGGAACTAAGGCAGTTTCTCGACGACGGCCCGCCACCGCTTGTTTTTACACTCGGTTCTTCTGCTTTCTGGGTGGCGAAAGATTTCTATCGCGACTCGATTAAAGCCGCGCAGGCGTTGGGCGAGAGAGCGCTGCTGCTGATAGGTCACCAGCGAAACCTTCCGAAGGAATCCTTGCCGGAGGGTGTTGGGGCTTTTGAGTACGCGCCTTTCAGTCAGGTGTTGCCGCGCGCTCGCGCCATCGTGCATCAGGGTGGCGTCGGCACCACCGCTCAGGGAATGCGCTCCGGCCGGCCAGTCTTGATCGTACCTCATGCGCACGATCAATTCGACAACGCCGCGCGCGTGGCGCGACTCGGTTGCGGGCGTATGATCGCGCGACCGCGTTACAATGCCCTGAGGGCGACAAAGGAGTTGGAAGAGTTGTTGCAGCGACCGGAATATTCAATTAAGGCGGCCGAGGTTGGCCGCCAGGTGCAAGATGAAAATGGCGCACGCGCTGCCGTGGATGCAATTGAGGAAATGCTGACTGCCCGAACCACACCGGAAACAGGATTATGCTGCTAGTCATTGATGCGGGAAACACAAACACCTCGCTTGGTGTTTTCAATGGTAACGAACTCGTCGCGCACTGGCGCTTGACCACGGCGCGCTCACGGACCGTCGATGAGTATGGCGTGCATGCTCGCAATCTGTTTCAGTTAGCCGGTATAGATTTTAAGACCATCCATGCGATTGCCATCGCTTCGGTTGTGCCGCCGCTAAACTACACACTGAAGATAATGGCGGAGACCTACTTTCATCTGACCCCGCTCTTTGTTGACCATACGACGGACACAGGACTCACAATACTTTACGAGCCCGCATCCGACGTGGGAGCCGATAGGATCGTCGACGCAGTGGCGGCAATTCAAAAGTATGGAGCGCCGAACATCGTTGTTGATTTTGGCACCGCCACAACCTTCAACGCGATTGATGCGAATGGTCACTACGTTGGCGGCGTAATCACGCCCGGCATCATGATTTCAACCGACGCTCTGTTTGAGCGAACCGCCAAGTTGCCGCGAGTAGATATCAGGCGGCCGCAAAAAATTATCGGCTCGTCGACCATCACCGCTATGCAGTCCGGGCTTTATCACGGCTTCGTAGGACTGGTGGACGGTGTGCTGCGCAAAATGATCGATGAGATTGGCGGTAAGCCGCGCGTGGTGGCGACCGGCGGACTCGCTTCACTGATCGCTACCGGATCTGAATTCATCGAGCTCGTGGACGACACCTTAACGCTCGAGGGGTTACGCTTGATTTACGAACGCACGACCAGTCCAAAGTCCGAAGGTAGTCCAAAGTCCAAAGTCCAAAGTCACAGAACTGAGGGCTGCGCTTATTTCTTTGGGCCGCTCTTACTGGGACCGCGGGCGTCTCGCCCGCACCAAGCTACAAGTTCACTCAAGTTAGGGTTGAA
The DNA here is from genome assembly GCA_041493085.1 of Pyrinomonadaceae bacterium. Taxonomy (GTDB): domain Bacteria; phylum Acidobacteriota; class Blastocatellia; order Pyrinomonadales; family Pyrinomonadaceae; genus PSRF01. The sequence goes on from JBGPYG010000199.1 coordinate 4,631, forward strand.
TGTGGCGACCCTGACAACGTGGCATTCAACGAAGGCGGGCGAGACGCCCGCGGTCCCAGCGGGAGCGGGACTTTGAACAATTGGATTTTGAATTATTTCAATTACTTTACCGAAATCGAAGACGCGTTTATTCGGCGACGCGCCAGGCACCTGCTGCTCAGTCCGATGGATTGGGCGCTCATCGAGAGTTGGAAAGAGATGGACGTCCCGCTTCACGTGGCGTTGCGCGGCATTGAAAAGGCTTTCGACTCCTGGGAATCCAAACCTCGCAAGCGATCCGTCAAGAGCCTCCTGTACTGTCAGGAAGAGGTCGAAGCTCAATTTGCGGAGTGGCGCGAGTCGCGCGTGGGTGCGGCTGACGATCAACTCGAAGAAAATGGAGACGAGCGGAGGAATGAGAACGAAGGCTTACCGTTTTCTCGCGTGGCAATCCTTGAACATCTGCAACGAGGTCGATCAAGGTTGTTGGAGGTTCGCGCTGTTCGCACGAGCGTAGGCGCGGACGACTTCTCCGATGCGCTTGAAAGAGCAGCGTCCTTACTCACGGACTTGGAACAGGACTTCGCAGCAGCCGCGGCGCCTGACGCCCAGAAACTGGAGCTGTCGCTTTCAGGCCTGGAGAGAATGTTGAGCGACGCCCTACGTTCAGTGGCGGGCTCTGAACAAGTTGCTGGGATCGAAAGTGAAGTTAAGGAACAGTTGAAGCCTTATCGCAAACACATGGAGGCGGCAGTTTACCAACAGACGTTTGAAAACCTGCTGCTGAAGCGGCTGCGCGAGCAGTTTGGCGTCCCGCGTCTCAGCTTGTTTTATCTCTAACCTTTGGAATGCGGTGGCAAGCGGAGCGCGACACCGCTTTGGATCACTCGAAATAGCAAATCCAAAGCGCCGTCGCCGCTTCGCATTCCCGGCGCCCTCCAAGGAAAGTCCCCCAAAGGAGAGTACCTTCATGGCTGAAATGACTATCAAGCGCTTTAGTGTTTTTTCGGTTGCCAAGATCCAGGGATTGCTCGGGTTTGTAATCGGATTGATCATCGGCGTGATCTACGGGCTTTTCGTCATGCTGTTTGGCGCGGCTATGTCGTCGCTGCTGCCTCAAAGTGAAAACCAGGCGATGGGCGGTATCGGGTCAGTAGTAGCCGGGATCATAATCATGATCGCCGTTCCGATCTTCTACGGGATCTTCGCTTTCATCGGCGGCGCCATTGGCGCGCTGGTTTACAACCTCGCTGCTGGGATCGTTGGCGGAGTCAGGTTTGAACTCGAAGGCGTCACCCCCGCTTATGCCCCTCCGCTGCCGCCGGAGCAATGGCGCGGGAACCCGGCGTAAGCAGGATTTGGCCGCGGATGAATATCAGAACCGGGAGCGGGTAGCGACCGGGTCCAAGCACTCAACCATCTGCTACGGGTCTTTCAATGGTTGAAGTTTTCGATCGCAGGTTGAACGCAGTATCCGGTCGCATCCAGCACCCCAAGCGGGCTGCCCGCTTGGGGACCCCGCTCCGCTCCCGGTTCTGATGTGTTGTCTGATTCGCGAAAATCTGCGTTCATCCGCGGCCAGCTTTGTAATATGAGTATGAGCATACCCGACGAGAAAGAAACAACCTTCGAAGTGGAAATCGAGCGGCTGCTACCCGGCGGCGTTGGCCTGGCGCACGCGGAAGGCTTGACGCTATTCGTCCCACTCGCAGCGCCGGGCGATATGTTGCGTGTGAAGATCGATCGGGTGCAGGGTAAAGTGGGCTTCGCGTCGATCGTTGAGATTCTTAAACCATCTCCTGTTCGCATAGAGCCGCCATGTCCTTATTTCGGGCGTTGCGGCGGCTGCGATTTTCAACAATTAACTTACCAGGCGCAGCTCGAGGCGAAAGTTGAAATTATTCGCGATTGTCTGCATCGCATCGCAAAGATTGAAACTCCGCGCGAAATCCAAATCACCCCGTCAGCTAACCAGTGGCGCTACCGCGCTCGCGCCAACTGGCAAGTTGATTCTGTAGCCAAACTCCTCGGCTACTTCGAGCGTGGCTCTAATCGTGTTTGTGACGTGGAATACTGCGCCGTGCTCGTTCCAGAGTTACAGGAAACACTGGAGAAAGTGCGCAGCGAGATTCTCGCGGATACTGCCACGCGCGAGTTCAGAGACATTGACGCGGTCGTGGGTGATGATGGTGTTTCAGTTTCTCCGGAGGTCGCTGGTTTTAGCGCCGCCACGGTTAGCCGCCGCATCGGAAATGAAACTTACTACTTCAGCTCGGAAGCTTTCTTTCAAGTCAATCACGATCTGCTGGAGCCTTTGATCGCCGCAGCGGTAGGCGACGCAAAAGGAAAAACTGCAGTCGATCTTTATTGTGGCGTGGGTCTCTTCACGCTTCCGCTGGCGCGGCGGTTCGAGCGAGTCACCGCCGTTGAAGCACACCCGCGC
>JBGPYG010000244.1:0-6279 GCA_041493085.1 Pyrinomonadaceae bacterium
CCGGCGTGAGGAACGCTGCCATAGCGGCGCAAGTCGAGATACCACTCGAAAGCCTCCTGGGGCAACTCATGCAACGCAATCTGTTCCTTAAGAAACTCGAGCGACGTGGCGCGCTCGCCCCCGCCAATCACCTCGCCATACCCTTCCGGCGCCAGTACGTCAACGCCAAGAGCTAACTCATTCCTTTCCGGATCGCGCGCCATGTAAAAAGCTTTCACTTCTGCCGGATAATGATGCACCATCAGTGGCTTGTCGTAGTGAGCCGAGAGGTACGACTCGTCAGGCGCGCCAAAATCTCCGCCCCACTCAAAACGCGATTCAAGAGCCCCCTTGGCGTGCCCTTCATGTAACAGCTTCACGGCATCGTCGTAGTGCATGCGCGGAAACGGCGGCACAATCGCCTCAAGCTTGACCCTGTCGCGTTCCAATATCTTCAGCTCTTCCCCGCGTGTCTCCAGCACTCGCGCGGCGATATAAGAAAGCATTCTTTCCGACAAAGTCATCACGTCGTCGAGCGATGCAAAAGCCATCTCGGGCTCAACCATCCAAAACTCGGTCAGGTGGCGGCGAGTCTTTGATTTCTCCGCGCGAAACGTCGGGCCGAAACAATAAACTTTTCCAAAGGCCGCGGCGGTGGCTTCGTTGTAGAGCTGGCCGGATTGAGTCAGATAAGCTTTCTCGCCATCGAAGTAGTCTACTTCGAAGAGCGTGGTCGTCCCTTCACAAGCCGCCGGAGTAAAGATTGGCGCATCCGCAAGCGTGAAGCCATCGGTATCCAGAAAGTCGCGCACTGCCTTCACGACCGTATGGCGAACCTTAAGGATCGCGTGCTGTCTCCGCGACCGCAGCCACAAGTGGCGATGATCCATCAAAAACTCAGTACCGTGCTCCTTGGGCGTGATCGGATAGTCGTGAACTTCAGCGAAGACTTCCGCATGCAGGAGGTCAATCTCGTAACCACCCGGCGCTCGGCTGTCTTCCCGCACCGTCCCCCTAATCGCCAACGCCGATTCCTGGCCAAGTCCCTTGAGTGCGTCCCATACTTCCGGCGCTACCGAGCTTTTCAGTGCGACGCATTGCACTACCCCGGTGCCGTCACGCAGTTGCGGAAAGAGAATCTTCCCACTGGAACGCAGATTGTAGAGCCAGCCCTTAATGGTGACTTCCTGACCAACATGATGTGAAAGTTGGTTAATGAAGGTCCGCGGCGGACTTGTTGTTTCCAGGGTTTGTGATTCGGTAGCCATTTATTATTCTTGACCGTCCAGGTAGTTCGATTAATTAACGTTCGTGCGTTCTCTGAGGGTGCGGCGCAATACCGGGAACCTGTCGAGCCAGTCGGCAGCCTGAAGCACGATGCAGAGCGTCGGCTGAATAAAATGTTCATAGGCGCTGCCCCGACTACAAACAGCCGTTTGATAAGAAAACGTGCCGACTGCCTTGAGACCGCGCTGAATAGTCATCAGCCGAAACTCCTGCGCGACTTCATCCGGATCCAGCGCCTCAAGACCGACCAGTCTACGCTCTTCCAACAGAAACAATCTGTAAGCGCGCAGTTCGGCGAGCGAAGGCGGTTCAGATCGTCTGTCCAACAAAAATGAAACCAGGTCGTACGTGACTGGCCCCATGCGGGCATCCTGGTGATCGACAACGCGCAGACGGTCATATCTATCAACCATCAGGTTTGCCGAGTGAAAGTCGCGGTGACAGAGGACACGCGGGCGGGCGGCGAGTTCGGTGGAAATATCGTTAAGCTCGGCTTTAAGTTCAGCTGCTTCCGCATGGCGAAGTGTTTCGCCTCTTAAACTCCCAAAGTAATGTTCAAGGAAGAAATCCAATTCCCAGGAAAGTTTCGGCTCATCAAAAGCGAGACGACTGGCGATGGACTGCCTCTCGTAAGCTGTGACGGTGGCCTTCTGGATTTGCGCAATTAGATTAACTGCACGCTCCTTGTACTCATCGCATTCGTCTTTGGGCGCTGCGTCGTAAAGCCGAAATAACTGCCGATCACCTAAATCTTCCTGAACGATCATTCCACTTTGGCCGTCGACAGCATATATCTCCGGCACCGGTATGCCGTTTTCAAGGAAGAGTCGGGTGACATCGAGATAGGGATGGAAGTCCGGATCGAACGGCTCGGGATAAACGGCCGCAACCGCTTGTCCCTTTTTCCACGGAATCCGAAAGTAATTGCGCGTCGAGGCGTCAGGCGTGAGCGGGACTATCAGTTTGTTCTCGATGCCCTGGCCTTCCAGGAACGTCAACAGCCGCTCCGATGCAGAGAGGTCAAAAGCGCTCGTAGTCACCTGTTTTGCTGAACTCATTTGCGGAAAGAAGCGGGCGTTCGATCCTCTTAAGGGGGTGGCGGTCAATCTCAGTCTTTAGGCACTCAATTTGAGCCCGGATTGTATCATTCAGTGAGAGGCACGACAAAATTGTCACCCCGAAACTTGCCTTTGAGAGCTTTGGACGGCGCAAACTTCCCGCGCACGAGAGAGGCACAGACTACGGCCGCATCCTCGACTATTTCGCCTGCGATGATCTTCACGTTGTCGCCTAACACAGCGCGCCTGACCCGCGCGCCACTCTCAACCACAACGTCGTCCCAGAGTATCGCTTGCTCGACCTCAGCGTTTGCCTGGATATCGCAGCCAGCACCTGCCGTGAAACTTTTGCCCGTTTCCGCCAGCAGGAGCAGACTAATATCCAAATACCTCCGAATTGTCGAAAGCTCATACCAGCGGCCGTTGGCCACATGTACGGCGACGCGTTCTCCGTTGGCGATAGCCTTTGGGTAGACGTCAGTCGTTGAATGCGAAAAGACGCCGCGTGGAATGTAATCAAATATTTTTGGCTCAAGAATCTGGATGCCGGTGAACATGAGCGGCGGATCGTTGCTGGCGGGTTCGCCCTGACTTGGCATCCTGCCAAAACCACGTAAGAGACCATCCTCGGTTTCCACAACTGTAAACCGCTCGCGCTCAATGTTTGGCAACAGCACGAGTGTCGCGATCGCTTTTTTGCGGCGGTGGGTCTCCAACGCGGCTTTGAGATCGATGTCCGTGATTATCTTTCCGTTGACTACGACAAACGTCCCGCCATCGAGGAGCGCGCGTGCGTTGTCGATTGCCCCGCTCGTTCCGAGGATTTCCGGCTCTTCAACATAGTGGAGCTTCACTCCAAACCTGCTGCCATCGCCGAGTGCCTGACGAACAGACTCTGGCCGGTGATGAAGATTGACAACTATTTCATCGCAACCGAAACGAGCGAGATATTCAGCAACATAGCCGACAAGTGGTTTCCCAAGGATTGGAATTGCAGGCTTGGTACGGTCTTCGGTTAGTGGCCACAGCCGGGTGCCGTAGCCGGCGGACAGAATCATTGCGCGCATGATTTAGGTATTCTATGCGGCTAGGATGCGATTCCAAAGCACTCGTACAAAACCCAGTCAGAACATCGTGGGTCGACAAATACAGAACCGGGAGCAGACCGGGGTCCCCGCGCGGGCAGCCCGAGTGGGGTGGTAGTAGCGACCGGGTCGTGCGTACGATATAGACGACCCAGCTGCGGGAACTTCGCTACGAAACCTTTCAGTTGATAAAAGCTAACGGCAGGGTGATTCAAGTGCCCAATATCGTGTGATGCTTTTCTGATGATGAAGAAGAATAACGAAAGCGCTCGTTCTTGTTTGTGAATCTTCGCTAGTGTCACAGTTTGAACCAAATTGTGACACTACCGTATGCTCAAACGTATTGACACGCTGCCTGAACTTTGATATGTACGCCCCGTCCTTAAGGCTTTTGGGCCTCCCGATCCTTATAGATCCTTAGACCCAATCACAATTCACCATAATTCCACCGAGTTCTGCGCAGGGTAAGACTTTCGACATCGCCTCGCCAGGTTAATTCTGTCCTAGAGACTAGAAGGTTCATCCGTGCGCGGTATCGTGAGCCGCGGTAGTCAGGGCAACGCAACTTACTCCAGCCCTTGCCAGTGCCTCATCGAAATCCGGTCGCACGTTACAAAAGGAGAATCATTATGGCTTGCCTCAATTTGACCAATGGTCCGCTGCTCCCTCCCGATGTCATTTGGCAACGGGGCACCACGGTGACCACACCGAACGGGACCACCATTACCAGTACCACCGCGGGCCCTAATCCAGGAATATCAATCGTCAAGGGCGCGAGTTCGCAATTCTTTGCTGAGCTGGCGACCGGGAGCGTGCGGTTCGCCAACTGGGGGACGCCGTCGAACTTCGTGGCGGTGCTTACCATCGACGGCACCTCGCGCACTGTAGTCGTGGTTGATATCAGTGGAACCACACTCACCACCCAAATTGCGCTGACGACTTCGGCGCCTTCGACCGTCAGCCTGCCGCACATCTATCCCAGCCCGACCAACGGTGCGGCAGCGTTGCTGTGGGGAGCCAACGGCTCGGGACCAGGGGCAACGGTCTCGGCGCTAATCATTCGCAGCTCCAACGGCAACGTCCTTTGCTCAGCGGTTCCGTTCACACCGACAGCGCAAGTCAATGGAGAGATCACTGCCACACTTCTGCTCATAAAAAATGGCGGCTTACCACCCGTCGGTTCGAGTTCCCGACCCTCCGGACTTTCCGACGTTACGCCGGATCCGCTAAATTTTCCCGAGGCAGTAATCGGACCAGGCGTTCCCCCATCGTTGAGCTCGAGCCAAAGGCAATTCACTATTAGGAATGCCTCCAGCGCCCAGGACTGCCTGACGGTAACGGCAATCGGCAACCTCGCACCCTACAGTGTCGTCGCAACCTCACGGCCGCTGCCGGCCACACTCGATCCGGGACAAACGATGACGGTGGACGTACTGTTCGCGCCGGCGGCGCCAGGTACATTCAATCGCGATCTACCCCTGACGCTAAGTCCAGCGGTTGGTGACCTATTGCTGCGGTGCCGCGGACAAGCGCGCAATGCGATCACGGCGATCAGCTTCTCCGGTTCAATCGGCTTTGGTACAAGCCCGCTCGGCACATCGGTGGCCCGCACACTCACGCTCACCAATACTGGCGATGTGAACGTGACCGTAAACATCCCCGCGGCGCCGGTAGGCGGCGAATTCCAATGGGCGGCTTTGAATACCGTGATCGTGCCGGGAATGTCAGCAACGCTCGCAATAACTTTCAACCCGACCACCGAGGGACCCCGAAGCACCACACTCGGTTTCACGAGCACAGCGCCGTCGAGTCCGCATAACATCACGCTCAGCGGAACCGGCTGTGTCGCCCGCGCGAGGATCAACATCGCGAGCCCACCGGCACCGGGAATTGATTTCGGCCCAGTTGAGCGAGGCTTCAGAACTGTGCGCACGGTCCGGGTAATCAATTCGGGCAATGGGCAACTTAGTTTCCGGGCTTCAGCTTCGGGGAGTGTGCTCTTCGGCATTCAGCAAGCTGGCGGCTCGGTGACGTCGCCGCCGTCGAGCGACAATTTCACGGTGGATCCCGTAGGCCCGTGCGGTTCCGGCGCAAGCGGCACAGGCGAGCTGGTATTCGGAGTGACGTTTTTCGCGAACGGAACGCCAGGCATTGTGAGCGGACAACTAATCATCGACAACCACAACGCCCTTGGTGGCGCGCCTCCGTCCTTCACGTTCAATCTTCAGGCTGAGATCGTGGCGGTGATAAACGTGGACGCTGAAGTAGTGCTCGACCGATCAGGTAGTATGGCGGAGACTTCCGGTTCGCGAAATAAGAGCGCAACCTCGATCGACGCCGCCAGGCTTTTTGTACAGTTGGCACGCGCGGGCGTCGACGATCGTATCGGCTTGGTCAAGTTCAACAACGTCCCTCAGGTATTCTCACCGATCAGTGCAGTAACCAACCTAAACCAGCCCACGATGGTTTTGGCGATCAATGCGACCGAGCTAGCGCCTACTAACAGCACGTGTATCGCGGGCGGAGTGATCGAGGCGCTGCGCGACATGGATAGCGCCCCGCGGCCAGTGGCGCCTCCCTTATTGCGCAGAGCGGTGGCGGTGCTCACCGATGGAGAGGACAACACGCCTTACCTGAACCCCGCCGATGGGATCACCTACTCGCTACTTGGTGAGAACGGGGCAACGCCGCTGCCGACGCCGGCGAATACACGCGTTTACGCGATCGGCATCGGAGACAGCATTGACACCGCCCGACTTGGCCAACTGGCGCAAGCGACGGGGGGCGCGTTCTTGCAGGTACTCGAGTTCACTGGTACCGACTATTTCAAGTTGGAGAAGCACTTCACGCAGATTTACATGGATACAGTA
>JBGPYG010000429.1:0-2688 GCA_041493085.1 Pyrinomonadaceae bacterium
ATAATAGTCATTGGTGTCCTGGTCTCGATGATGATTGCGCAATGGCTACCTGCCGGCGCTTTTGGGTCGGCTAATGCAAAGTTCATGGTAGTCATCGTTGTCGCCACGTTGGCTGTTCCACTGGCGCTGCCAACATTTTTCGAGATCCCGCTGGCTCTGGTATTGATCGCAGCGGGCGCTCCAGTAGGCGCAGCTTTGGCATTGCTCATCGCCGGCCCAGCGGTCAACCTTCCGTCACTACTGACGATCATGAGATCCACTAGTTGGAGGGTCTCTGCCGTGGTCGCGGCTTCAGTCTGGGTGATTGCGGTAGCTAGCGGAATACTCGCAAACTCGATGTGAAGCTTGGCTAGTCACGCCTGAAGAGGAGGTCACAGATGAAGCAAAAGTTTGACCTCATAGTAATCGGAACTGGGAGCGCGGGTTCTGCGGCAGCATCCACGTGTCGCAAGGCGGGCTGGGAAGTCGCGATCATTGATTCGAGGCCGTTCGGCGGTACTTGCGCCCTACGCGGTTGCGATCCAAAGAAAGTGCTCGTCGGCGTCGCAGAGCTAATTGACTGGAACCGTCGCATGGAAGGAAAAGGCATTTCGGCAAAAGGCGCTGAGATAGACTGGTCATCGCTCATGCGCTTCAAGAAGACTTTCACTCAGCCTGTTCCTCAAAGTGTGGAGAAAGGCTATGCCAAGGCTGGCATTGCTACGTATCACGGTCGCACGCGCTTTCTTGATCGGACTACTGTTCAAGTGGGTGATGATGCGTTGACCGGGCGCTTTGTGCTGATCGCCTCTGGCGCTATGCCCGTTGTGCTGGGTATTCCTGGCGAGGCCCATCTCACCAGAAGCGATCAGTTCTTAGAATTGGAACAACTGCCACCACGAATCGTTTTCGTCGGTGGTGGCTATATCTCTTTCGAATTCGCGCATGTTGCCGCGCGTGCTGGCGCGCAAGTTCGAATCCTTCATCGCGGTGCTCGCCCGCTGGAGGGCTTCGATCCGGATCTCGTGAATCAACTTGTGCTTGCCACACGTGAGCTGGGCGTAGAGGTTCTTTTGAACACTGCTGTGGACGCGGTTGAGAGGCATGGTGATCAATTCATAGTCAAAACCTCTGTGAACAAGGCGGAGCAGAAATTCGAAACGGATTTAGTGGTCCACGGCGCGGGCCGCGTTCCGGATATTGACGATCTCGATCTCTACAAGGCAGGAGTTGACCGCGAAAAGAAGGGAGTGTCCGTAAACGAATTCCTTCAGAGCGTCTCCAATCCGGCCGTTTATGCCGCAGGCGACGCAGCAGCCGGCGGGGGCCCGCCTCTAACGCCCGTAGCCAGCATGGAGGGTCACGTCGCAGCAAGCAACATGCTGAAGGGTAACCACCGCAAACCCAATTATTCCGGAGTCCCTACGGTTGTGTTTACTGTACCGCCTCTTGGCTCAGTGGGATTGCGAGAAGACGAGGCGAAGGATCAAGGCTTGAAGTTCAAAGTGAAGCACGAGGACACCTCAGGCTGGTATTCTTCTCGCCGGCTGAATTTGAAATACTCAGGTTTCAAAGTACTCGTGGAAGAGAACAGCAATCGAATCCTTGGCGCACACTTACTGGGTGAGCATGCCGAAGAGGTTATTAACATCTTCGCGCTTGCCATTCGTGTTGGGTTGAACGCAATGGACTTGAAGACAATGGTTTATGCGTACCCGACGAGTTGCTCGGATGTAAGCTACATGGTGTGAGAAACAGTTAGGATAAATACCGATGGTTGTCATTCGCGCATTCTTACTCATTTGTCTACTCGCGGTCGTGACAGCGGGTCAACAGGCTGCTCCGCTACCCGAGTTTTTCTTGCCGACGCTCAAAGGCCAGACACTGCGTTCGCAGGAGCTCAAGGACAATATCGTGGTGCTCGATTTCTGGGCCACTTGGTGCGAGACGTGCATTAGCGAAATTCCCGCCTTCAACAAATTGGAAAAGGAATACAGCTCGCGCGGAGTAAGGGTCATTGGTCTGTCCGTACAGTCAGGATGGGCGAGTGATATTCAGAAGTTTGTTAAGCAATACAATATGCGCTACACAATTCTGGTCGGGAATGACGATACTGTTTCTGACTTTGGCGTAATTAGCTTTCCGAACACTTATGTCATTGGTCCAGGCTGGAAGCTGTACAAGAAATATTCCGGCGTGTCTGAAACTAAGGCAGCAGATATTCGGCAAGACATTGAGACTCTACTCAAGGCGAAACGCTGAATCCGGAGAGGAGCGAAGAAATGTCATCTTTGAGATGTAAACACTGGTTACTGTTGGCTGTGAGCGGGCTATTGATTTTCGCTGGCAGCACAAAAGCGGCGGAGCAGGGCCGGCTCAATGGTCAGGAACAAAAAGTCGTAGACTACCTTGTGAGCGATTGGGGTCAAGACTTTAGCGTCACCAGCGTCGATATTGCCATGGCCGCGCTGAAAGTCGAGCAATCAGACGAAATGCGCTTTCGCATCGGCAGCTACATCAAGGCTCATCCGGAACTCCACGAGGTAATTCGGCGCTGGGGCTGGGTGACACTCGTGCTGACTCCGGACGAGAAATTAATTGCGCGCGCTCTGATCAACGCTGAGCGCGACGGGAAACCAGCGCCGGATACATCCGAGTTGGCTAAGGCAGTGGGTGTAAGTGAAGTCCAACTGAAGCGCGCGTTGAGCA
>JBGPYG010000205.1:0-7009 GCA_041493085.1 Pyrinomonadaceae bacterium
AGACCATCAAACAATACTTCGCCGGAAACGATGCGGCCCGGCGGGCTGGGTATCAAGCGGATTATCGAAAGATTGGTAACGGACTTGCCCGAGCCTGACTCGCCCACGATTCCCAGCGTCTCACCACGTTTCAACTGAAATGAAATACCATCGACAGCCTTCACTTCGCCGTCTTCCGTATCGAAGTACGTGCGCAGGTCTTTGACTTCGAGGAGATTTCCGTTGCTGTTCATGCTTGGTTTTAAGACGGCTGCCTTCTGCCTTCCGCTTACTGCCTGCTGGTTTGCGGGTCGAGCGCATCGCGCAATCCATCGCCCAAAAAGTTAAGTGAAAAAAGCGTCAGCGCCATGGTCACTCCTGGAAAAACAAGTTGCCAGGGAAAGATACCGATATTTTGAATGCCGTCAGTCGCGAGGCTTCCCCACGATGCGAGGGGCGGCTGCACGCCAAACCCCAGAAACGAAAGAAACGCTTCCGTCAACATAACCGTGGGGATAGTGAGCGTGGCGTATACGATCACCGGGCCGAGCGTGTTAGGCACGATGTGCCGGAAAATAATGCGCGGCGTTGAGACGCCCGTCGCTCGCGCCGCGAGGACAAACTCCTGGTTCTTTAGCGACAGCACCTGCCCGCGAACGATTCGCGCCATCGTCAACCACGATACCGAGCCCAGAGCAATGAAAAGAAGTACAACCTGTCCGCGAGCAGTTTGGCTGCGAAACACCGAGAGCAGCACGATCACAATAATGATGTAGGGCAACGAGTAGAGCACGTCGACCGCGCGCATCATCAGGTTATCTATGCGTCCGCCCAAATAGCCCGCAGTCGCTCCGTAACTGACACCAATTACCAGCGAGACGAGTGTGGCGATGATGCCAACCAGCAAAGAGATCTGTCCGCCCTGAAGCACTCGCGCTAATAAATCACGACCCTGGTTGTCCGTTCCCATTGGATGAGTCCAGGAAAAGGATCCGTCGGGGCCAGTTAACGGAGGGATTGATCTCAAGAGCGACACGTCTGTGGGGATGTAGTCGTACGTAAGGCCAGTTAGCTGCCTGATCAAAATAGGACCGAGCAATGACGCCACCGTGATGATGGCGACAACGATCATGCCAAACACCGCGAGCTTATTCTTCAACAATCGGCGCCACGCATCGCGCCAGAGTGACGTGCCGGCAATCATGTCGCCCTCGCGGTAACCAGGCGAAGGATCCGGCGTTAACCCAGGTTGGGGCTGGTTATGGTCGCCAGGAACTGTTGGTAGGTCTTGGTTCATATGTAGGACAGGCACTCCTGCCTGTCGCTCCGTAATCAATTGCAATTCAATGACAGACTGGACAGTCTGTCTTAGTTAATACCGAATACGCGGATCGAGATAGGCGTAAGCTATATCGACCAGCAAATTCATCAGCAGGAGTGTGATGGCTATAAACGCCACGATGCCGATGATCAGTGGCTCGTCGCGGTTTAGCGACGCCTGAATGAAATAGTTTCCCAGCCCCGGCAAAACAAAGATGCGTTCAACTACAACCGTGCCCGTGACGAGGAATGCCAGCGCCGGACCGGTGTAAGAGACAACGGGCATGAGCCCCCCACGTAGAGCATGGCGAATCACTACCTGGCTTTCACTCAAGCCCTTGGCCCGGGCGGTGCGAATGTAATCGGACCGGAGGACCTCAAGCATACCGGCGCGTGTGAGCCGTGCTATGTAGGCCATGTAGAGCCCGGAAAGAGTTATGACCGGCAGGATGACATTCCGGCTGGGAAAGCCGTTCCAGCGCGACGGTGGCAGCCAGTAAAGAGTCAGGGAGAAAACCAAAACCAGTAGTGGGCCCAGCACAAAGTTTGGGATCGAAATCCCCAGCATCGCCAGGGCCATCGAAGCATAGTCGCGTTTGGAATTGGGATGGAGCGCGGCCACAACGCCCGCGAATATTCCCACCACCAGCGCGAGCAAATAGGCGAGTATTCCTACCGTCGCGGAGACAGGCAGCGACCGGGCGATAATCGCATTGACCGACTGTCCTTCATATTTCAACGAGGTTCCAAAATCGAAATGGCGCACGATGTTCCACATCGTACGTCGATACTGCTCGTACCAGGGCTTGTCCAGGCCATACTTCTCACGAATGTTCTTTTCAATCGCGGGAGGAATATTCTTGTCACTGGTGTAGAAATTCCCCGGGGCAAGCCTCACCAGGCCCCACGTAATTGTCATTACGACGAGCATCGTGGGAATGGTGATTATTAAACGACGAATGATGAATCGAAGCATTGTGTAGGACAGACATTCTTGTCTGTCATCTATTGACAGTAACAAAACTGAGGAGCAGAAATGCCTGTCCTCCTAATCTGCCAAACTCGGGATTCCCTTGTCCCACTTCGCCGGATCGCGCTCGATGTATACAAACTTCCAGGGATAAAGAGATGCGGCGTTAGGATACATTCCTTTTACGTAGGGCTTCTTCAACCAGTTGACCGAAAACGTCTCGATCGGAATGACAGGTTGTGCGTCCAACAGGTACTTCTCGGCTTTTGCCAATAACTCGTAACGCTTCTGATGATCGAGAGTGCGATTCGCTTCGTCCAGCATGGCCACATAGTCCAAATCATACCAACCAGTACCATTCACGCCGCGCGGCGTCGTGAAGATGCCAAGAAAGGTAAACGGATCCATATAGTCAGCGCTCCAAAGACCAACCGCGAACCCTTTGTACTCCAATTTTGTTCGCGCGGGCATATACGTCTTGAATTCCATACTTCTGAGCGGCACTGTAATCCCCAGATTCTGTTTCCACTGCGCCTGCATAAATTCCGCCATGGCCTTGTTGGAGGAATTAGTATTGAAAATATATTCAACCTGCGCGACCGGAAAGCTCTTACATTCAAAGCCGTCGTCATTCTTCGTTACCGGAAAGCCGGCGTCGCCAAGCAACTTTCTCGCTAACTGCGGATCGAATGCTTCACCTTTTGGCTGCGGGTAACCGACAAATATTCCTTCGGGAGTAAACGCTGACAGGGGCTTGGTAGTGCGCCGGGACTTCGCATAATTCACCTTGTCGATCGCTAAATTGAATGCCCTGCGGACGCGAACATCATTCATCGGCGGCTTCGTGACGTTCATCGTAATGTAGGCTATAGCCGCCTCCGCGCCATCCATGTAATCCTTCTTGGGGCGAACTACCTCCAGCCACGCGTTCGGCACTGCATGATTGAGTACGGCATCGGCTTCGCCCACCTTGTAGAGATTGAGGCTAGTGGGATTGTCAGACGATACAAAGAAATGGATTTCGTCGAGATGAACGTTGGCCGCATCCCAATACATCGGATCGCGTTCCACCACCAGCTCGTTGTAAGGCAGCCACGCTTTCAATCTGAATGGGCCGCACGTCACGATGTGTGCGGGGTCGGTCCAGTTGTCGCCGTACTTTTCAATAACCGTGCGTGGGGCCAGTCGAAATAGCTGGTGCGCCAGGAGCCCAAGGAAGTAGGCCGCAGGCTGAGACAGAGATATGCGAACTGTGTAGTCGTCAACCGCTTCAACGCCGATATCCTCAGCGCTTACTGGAACATATTCTTTTTCCTGCATGGCCGCTTGGAGCCTGGGATTTTTTGCCAGCAACTTGTTACGAGCTGCTTCGTCTCCCGGCAAAGTGAGCCGCGGCGGCGAATGCATAAACTGATGGAAAGCTGTGTCCGGCGCAGGCATTTGTTTTTCAGCGGTGGGACGATACTCAGGCTCTGTGGAGTTGAGCGGTTTCTGACTGAGTGCGGCGGCTGCTTCCGGGTTATCAGTCACATCCTTTGCGAGCAGAAACTGCTGCGTCTTCGCGTCTCTCACGAACACAGCTTTTTCGTTATAAGCCTCAGCGTAGGTTATGTAGTAAGCAAGATAGGCATTCTTGGATGCGAGCGCCGGCGCCAGGCCGCGCCGAATGCTGTAAACAAAATCATGGGCAGTGATCGGATCGCCATTAGACCAACGCGCATTGTGACGCATGTGAAAAACGAATTCCGACGAATCGTCATTCACGTCCCAGCGCTCCGCCAATGCCGGGATCGCGGCCAGCGTCTTCGGATCGTATTCGACCAAACCCTGATAGAGCGCCATGTAGATTCGTGCTTCCGGTTGGCCGGAGCTTACAGGCGGATCCAGCGATTCGGGTTCGTCGCCATTCACATAGCGGAGAATGTTTTGTTGGGGTGGAGCAGTGCTCCCGTAGAACTGGCCGGTCGTGGCGACAACTCGGCAGGAAATTGCGCCAAACAGGAATGCGGCGATGGCAACTGCGGCTAGTATTTGTTTTAAGTAGACTTTAGCCATCCCTGTGCTCTGCATGAACTACACTGCCAGAAACAAACGGAACTTAACACGCGAAAACTGAATTCAGCAAGATTCTTAATTCGGCCGTGCGGCATTTGAGAAAGTGTGTGTCTTCCAAGTGTAGAGACACTCTCAATCAGAACCGGGAGCGCTAGCGACCGGGTCCTGGATTCAACTAGCGAAGCACCTTGCCCACCTAAATCGTAAGACCGAGCCGTAAAGGCTATTTGAGTGCCTACACCCGGTCGCTACCGCGCCCGGTTCTGATTCAGTGCTACTGCGTTACCGGCTTCCCGCCGCGGAAGGACTTTCCGATTGCTGCCAGCTAGTGTTGATTCGCACAGTCTTGAGCGAAGGAGCGTCGAGAACATTCGAATCAAAGCCGGAGACGTAGGGCTTCGCCAGCGAATACGACGACGCAAAATAGATGGGCATGGAGCTAAGATCTTTTAGCGCCTGTGCCTCGGTTTCGATCGGCTGCGCGTTTAGCAAACTCTTCTCCTTCGCAATCGGTGGCCGTGCCTTCGGAGCATCAGCTACGGAGGCTGACTCTTGCCCGACATTAGCCGGCTGCGTGCTGTCCTGGAAGAGCATGCGGATGTTTGTCAGCTCGTCAGTTGTTTGCATCACGATTCCACGCCGCACTACATCATAGTCACCGGCACGAATCGCCGCTTCATAGTCATCCCAGTTCATCATTACGATCTCGGTTTCGATGTTCAGAACGCTTCGCCACATGGCGGCAATCGACTGCGCCACGACGCGCTGCTGTTCGTTCCGGTTAATGAGCAAGCGAATCTTCGGGAAGTTCTTTCCTCCGGGATACCCAGCCTCGGTGAACAGTTCTTTGGCGCGCTCGTACTCTTTTTCCAGCACGTCGGATTTATTGACCACCGGCTTCTGTGTGCCGGGCGTGGTTTCAGGAAGGAAGCGCTTCGCCGGCTCCGTCGCGCCGCCCATCTCGTCGGCGCTAATGCGGTCGCGGTCAATCCCGATGGCCAAAGCCTCGCGCACGCGCACGTCGTCAAAAGGCGCACGCGAAGTATTGAAGCTGTAATAGGTCAAAGCGCCATAAGTGGTGCGACGAAAATCCTCGTACGGCGTCAGAAGTTTTATTGCCAGCGGTTCAAAAGCGGCGTTGGTCACAGCGTCCACTTCGCCCGCGCGATAAGCCGCCAGCGCAGATTCCGCATCCTTCTCACCCATGAACTCAACTTGCTGGAGAGCTACCTGATCCTTGCCCCAGTAATTGTTCGCGCGCTCCAACAGCACGCGCCGGCTTTCAGTTTTTGCCAACGAGAAAGCGCCGTTAGAAACCAATTCGTTTGCTACCAACTTGCTAGTGGCGCTCTCGTCTTTAAGTTTCACTGGACGAAACACAGGATGGGCGACCAGCGCGGGAAAGTTCATATCCGGGCGTTGCAGGCGAACGCGCAGCACGCGATCGGAAACGGCCTCCACTCCAAAACGAGTTGACTCGTTCGCGCCCGGTGTATCCCTCGATCTTGCCTTGGCGTCTCCAGTTTCGGAGGGCGTTTGCTCCGCAGACTGTGGCAAGGAGGCAGGCGCTCGCGTGGCACTCGCAATGGTTTGGCTTTCGATCTTGGCGCCCTCGATATTCGCGAGTAGCTCGGTGTGTGGCGCCAGCTCTCCGATCCGCATCGTGCGGCGCCATGAGCGCACAAAATCAGAAGCTGTAACCAACTCGCCATTCGACCAGCGAGCGTCATCCCGCAAATAGAATGTCCAAACGCGGCCGCCATTTGAAGGCTCCCAGCGCGTCGCAACGGCCGGAACAGGAGTCAGCGTATGCGGATCGTAGTCCGTTAGTCCCTCAAAGATTGCTCTCACTAAATCTGTATCTGGCGGCGCGGCAGCGAAAGCCGGGTCGAAGGTTTGCGGTAAACCACCGTCGCTCCAATGAAATTCCTGGGAGCGCGGAACCACGACACGTCCGTAGTAAGGCTCGAGCTTCTCATTGAGGAAACACCCTGCATGGCTCAACATCAACGCAAGCAGGAGCAGGCTTAGCAACCAGATGCGGAGTATTCTACTAAGCCTGAAAATGTGTTTGGTTAACTTCATCGAGGTCCCTTTCGGATAAGCCCAAGCTGGAGAGCACTGACCCACGTATTAATCTCTCATTAACACCTGGCTTCAGCCAGGTGACAATAGTGGCTTCTCAACCTGAAACCGTTTAAACGGTTTCCCGTTCTCTGTTACGTGCACATCAGAACCGGGAGCGGTAGCGACTGGCCGGACACTCAACTCAGACCGATTTACGATTGCTGCCTCGCCTCGTAGATATCGGACCACTTGTCACTACGCTCCCGTTCGAAGTCTCGTTGAGCATCCGGCCGGTCGCTACCGCTTCCGGTTCTGATGAAGCTCCTTCAGGTTCTTTCCGGGTCACGCGGGTAACATGTGGCTGAAGCCGGGTGTTAATGAGATTATGCTCAATCTTTGAATCCGAAGCGAGTGTAGCGACTGGCCGGACACTCAACTCAGACCGATTTACGATTGCTGCCTCGCCTCGTAGATATCGGACCACTTGTCACTACGCTCCCGTTCGAAGTTTCGTTGAGCATCCGGCCGGTCGCTACCGCTTCCGGTTCTGATGAAGCTCCTTCAGGTTCTTTCCGGGTCACGCGGGTAACATGTGGCTGAAGCCGGGTGTTAATGAGA
>JBGPYG010000105.1:0-9883 GCA_041493085.1 Pyrinomonadaceae bacterium
ATTTTGAAAAAGAGAAGACCTGTAGCGTGGAACCCGGTGGTAAGCCCTGCGATCATTGCGCCATGTGCAGCTCGCGCGGATTTTAGCTCCAACTAACTACCTATTTCAAAGCACTGCTCGTCTAGCTTTCGCAGTGGAGAATGCAAAACCACTTGCATCTCGTTTCGATTAGGCATAGGAAATTTTACAAGAGCGAGAATTTTAATTGACAGAGGTCCTTTGACAAAGTAGATTGGCGCGTCTTCTCAGTTCTCTATTCTCAACGTTCCTCGTTCCCGTGCGACTCCTCGCAAGGTCGCGCATCAAGGACTTAACAACATGAATGATGATTCCTTCACGGTGCCATGGGCCTGGTGAGGTGTCGAAGTGTCTTATGTTACGTCCCACTGAGTTGTTTCCAGATTTTTCTCATTTGCTGTAGGAAAAACGCAAACAATCTCTTGTTTGAGGGACAACAATTTTGGGCGCCGACGTTAGCTCTGCACTCTTCATCTCACACGCACACCATTTCCCGAAATTGAATCCAAGTGCAAAAGATTGATCTACTTACTTAAGGAGTTTTGGCGATGACGATTAACGAAACTACAAGCCGCAATCTTTTGGTTTTCCGTTTCGGGCGTTTCCTATTAGCAATAGTAGCAATCGCCATAGTGCCTTTCAGTTCTAGTAGCCAAACCACTGGTCCGCTGGATAGGCAAACACCGCTTGCTCTCACTCCGGGCGCGCCCGCTGGTTCGCAGATAGAAGATTTCGCCAACGTTAATCTGTTCAACGGCAATCTTAACTTTGCATTGCCGCTGGCGAATGCCGGCGGCCGCGGTGAAATAAAAGCACCACTCATACTGACCATTGAGCGGCATTGGCAAAGCCAGATGCGCTGCGATGAGTCTGTTACTGGAGGATTAACCTGCAACAGGTTCGTAAGTTCCATGTGGTGGGGAAATCAACAGGTAGGATATGGGCCCGGAATTGTGCAAGGAAGAGGAGCAAACACGTACGAGTCGGGCCAGTGCATTCCAATTCGTGGGGTTGTGCTCACTTTCACGGACCCGAGTGGAACAGAGCACGACTTGCGTGACTTGCTCACCAGAGGTCAACCACACGGGACGGCCTGTAGTTTCTCACGGGGAACGAATTTTACTTCGGTCGATGGAACATCAATCACCTTCGTTTCAGATTCAGTGATAAACGACGATTGGATCAATGGACCAGATCCAGCCCGACCCACCGGCTATCTCCTGTTTGCTGATGGAACGCGGTACCGCGTCGAAAACGGTTTGGTAATGTGGATTCGTGATCGCAATGGGAACAAGGTCAGTTATGTTTACGAGCTATATAACGGCAACAGCGTTAGTCGCGTGAAGACTATTACGGATACCCTTGGACGCACTATAACAGTCAACTACGATGTGAATGACGCAACCTACGGACTCTGCGATCAGATTGTAATGCCGGGCTTTGGAATGACGTCCCGGATCATCAGCGTCACAAAAACTCCTCTGAGCGCAGCGCTGCGTTACGACCAGCCGCAACCACAAACTTACGGTCAACTGTTCCCCGAGGTTAACTGGCTTAATGCCAACACGCAATTCAATCCATCTATCGTATCAGCGGTGTATCTGCCAAATGGCCAGTCATATAAGTTCTACTACAACCCCTACGGGGAGTTGGCACGAATCCACGTTCCAGCAGGCGGAGCCGTTGATTACGACTACCAGGGTGGAATTACAAACGAACCGAACAGCGCTTAGTTATCGGGACGGGTTACGTCTATCGACGTGTGGTTGCCAAGCGCGTCTTCACTAGCGCTTCAAATTTAGGCAGCAATACAAAAGTAACAACCTACAGCAGGTCAGAAAGCTGGAATTCCGCAGCCACCAGGGTCGACTCTGTGGGATTTGTCTCGACCGAAGATCGGGCTAGCGACAATAGTTTTCTTTCTTACGAAAAGCATTACTTCTTCGGTGCCGCTGCAAATAGCTTCATTACCACAAACCCTTATCCGGCGTGGAAAGATGGCAAAGAATATCAAATTGAGATATTCGACACGGACCGGACAACAGTGCTCTGGCGGTCGACAAAGAATTGGCAACAACGTGGCCCCGTCTTGTGGTGGAGTGCCTATGCGGCGAGCTTCCATCTAAGCCCGAGTGACGAGCCTGCTAATGACCCGCGTGTCGTTGAGACGACCGAAGTGATTGAGCCTACCGGCGCGAACCTGGTGTCCAAGGCGAGCGCCATTAACCCTCAGACCCTAGTGGTCGGATTTGACCAACACAACAATCAAACTGACTCTTGGCAGTATGATTATGGTGTTGGCGCGCCCTCAACGTACCCTAAGCGCCATGCGCACACCGACTTTCTGGCAGTAAATCCTGCAAACAACATCAGTTATGCCGATCCAGTAAATGGGAGTAGCTACGCTGCCAACGATGCTCACCTGAGAGACGTGCCTCGCGCACGACAGATCTATTCGATAAATCCGGCAAACGGAATCGAGACACTGGTTGCGCAAAGTGAAACCCGATACGACGAGCCTGCGTACCCTCTTTTTGCCTACGGAACGGTGATCTCGTGGAACGATCCTGGTTCCGCGCGAGGAAATGCCACGACAAGCAGAGATTGGGTAGATACGTCTGGTTCATGGCTTGAAACCCACACCCAGTATGATCGATGCGGTAACGTGCTCAAGACCTGGGACGCTCGCGATACGGGACTGACGAACCCATCTCAGGTGAGTTACTCAGACGCCTTCTCTGACGGCGTGCCGCGCAATACTTATGCGTTTCCAACAAGCATGACCACGGCAATCCCTGAGTCGAACAATGTCTACGGATCCAATGTGGCGTTTACGACTACGAGCGTTTATGACTTTAACACCGGGAGTCTGGTGTCAATGACCGACCCCAACGCCAAAACAACCAGCTACGATTACGCGGATCCTCTGAATCGTCTGAAGCAGGTGACACTCCCCGATACTGGACGAGTTCGGTATAACTATTTCGACACGCCAGGTGATGTGTACCTACAGGAACTAACCGACGAAGACTCTGCGCGCTCAATTGAAACTCGCCAATACTTCGACGGTTTGGGCCGTCCTATTCGTGGCTTTCTGTACGACGCAACAGCCTCAACGCCTTGGCTCGTTAGGGATACTTACTACGGCGCCTCGGGACGAATTTCAAAGGTGTCTAATCCGTACCGCGTGAGCAACCCGACTGCCACGGTACCTTCGACTTGCTCCTCTTGCACGAGCAAAAGCTACGACGCTTTGGGTCGCTTGCTCAGGTTGACCACGCCCGACAGTGCACAAGTTGTAACCAGTTATGGTGCCAGTCTCAGTGGCACAGTCGGGGCAACCACTACTGTGACAGATCAAGCGGGAAGGAAGCGACGCAGTTTGACCGATGCATTAGGAAGACTGGTGCGAGTGGATGAGCCTAATAAAGATACCGGAAATCTCGATGTCGACGGAGCGTCTACATCATATACCTACGACGTGTTGGGCAACCTGCGAAAAGTAACTCAAGGAGGGCAGGAACGATTCTTCCTTTACGATTCACTCGGGCGGCTTCTCCGCGCCAAGAATCCGGAGCAGGACGCAGGCTCAGTCGCCTCGAACGTGACCGACCCTATTACCGGCAACACGCAGTGGTCTACGGCTTATGGCTACGACAACAATGGGAACCTTACGTCGCGAGTAGACGCCCGCAACGTTACTACGACTTATGCCTATGACGCACTGAACCGCAACACGACTGTGCGCTACTCAAATGGCACGAAAGACATCGACCGTCACTATGATGGGGCGACAAACGGGAAGGGCCGCTTTCACTACTTCAACTGGAGGCCGAACGACAATACTGGCTTTGACACCCACCTCGCCATTGATCAATACGACGCAATGGGCCGAGCGACGAACTACCGCCAGCACTTCTACACAAACGGAGTTCTAAGCCCGCAGTTCAATGTCACACGTACGTACGACAAGGCCGGCCATGTGCTGACCCAGACCTACCCATCCGGCCACACCGTAAGCTACGGCTACGACATTGCGGGTCGTATCAACAGTGACACCGGCAACCTCGGCGACGGTGTGGCGCGCAATTACTCTACTGGAATAACCTACAGCGAATTCGGCGGTCTGCAACAGGAGCAGTTTGGCACCCAGACACCGCTCTATCACAAGCTGCATTACAACGTGCGCGGCCAGCTCAATGACATTCGCCTGAGCAGCGCATCATGGGCCACGGACCAGTGGAACTGGAACCGCGGGGCAATCGTCAACTACTACGCCACGGCTGATCTTTCCTGCCAAACCAACGAGTGCAGAGCTAACAGCGGGACCAACAACAACGGCAACCTTATTCAGTCGCAGCACTGGATCCCCGCCAACGATCAGATGAGCAGTTACAACTGGACGGAGGATCGTTACGCCTACGATTTTCTGAACCGGCTCAAGTCAGTTGGTGAGTACCATGGATCGTCAACGTCTGGTCTTAGTGGGCAGGACTTCACTCAAATGTACGACTATGACGTCTTCGGGAATCGCACGATCAATCAGACGGGAACAACACAGACATCTGGTATCAACAGGCTACAGACAGCGATTAGCACCGCAACCAATCGACTGTATGCTCCAGGCGAGACTGATCAGACCCACTCATTGCTTAACTACGATGCTGGGGGTAATCAGATAAAGGACTACTACAGCTCCAGCGGCAACAATTATGATCGAACTTATGACGCCGAGAACCGGATGATCAATTCGACCGTCAGTTATTCTGGAGGAAGTCAACTATCAACTTACACCTATGATGCTAGTGGCCACCGAGTTAAGCGAAAGATTGGCACGGTGGAAAACGGGCAAGTCTATGGCATGGATGGCGAGCTATTGGCTGAGTACCCGTCGGGAGCTGCCCCTTATTTGCCGGCGACGGAATACGGCTATCGCGGTGGCGAGCTGCTGACAAGCATTTCTAGCGGTGACACCCTCCGGTTGAACCGCTTCGTGACCAATCTTTATTACGGCGCCAAGCAACGCGATCCAACGTCTCAGGAGTTGCAAGACAGCACCAACCAATTGGCGGCGGCCGGGGCGCAGGGGCAATCCCAACTACTTGCCACTGCGAGCTATATCGCTCGCTCTCTGTTCACCTCGACTAATTACGAGACTTCGCCATACAGGTCTGACGTTCAATACGTCGCGGATCTTTACTACGCATATCTGCAGCGCGGGCCGGATGATAGCGGGCTGGGCTGGTGGGCAGGACAAGCGGCGAGCAGTCGCGTGAACGTGTGCAACGCTTTCGAGGCCAGCGGAGAGTTTCAAACGCTCGCGGCCACGCTCTACGGCACGAGCACGAGCGACAATCAGCGCACCGAGCAGTTCGTCAACAACTTCTATCTCGGCGCCTATGGCCGCAACGCGAATGCCACGGAGTTGCAGCAGCAGCGCGATGCCCTGAACACGGCGGCGGCGCAGGGACAGAGTCAGGTGCAGACGCAGGCTGAGACAATGGGTCGCGCGTTGTTCATCGGGCAGGTTAACGACGCGAGCCTGAGCAACACGCAGTACGTCACCAATCTCTACGAAGCCTTCCTCCAACGTGGGCCTGATGCCGGCGGACTGGGTTTCTGGGCGGGCCAAGCCAGCATCGGACAAGGCAGGCAGAACGTCTTGGGTGCGTTCGCCACCTGCGGCGCATTCCGTGAGTTGGCCGGCTCGCTTTATCGCGAAGCCAACTGGCTCGTCGCCGATCATCTTGGCACGCCGCGGATGATCGTGAACAAGACTGGCATCCTGAGCGGTGTGAAGCGCCACGACTACTTGCCATTTGGTGAAGAGCTTTTCGCGGGCACTGGCGGCCGCGCAACGACGCAGGGCTACAGCGGCGATAGCATTCGCCAACAGTTCACCCGCTATGAGCGGGATATTGAAACTGGCTTGGACTTTGCGAAAGCTAGGTATTATGACAGTAAGCAGGGACGCTTCACTTCGCCTGACCCGTTGTTGGGGAGCGCCAAGCCAGCAATGCCGCAAAGCTGGAATCGTTACACCTATTGTCTTAACAATTCTCTGGTGTATGTCGATCCCGATGGCTTGACTTGGTATAAAAAGAAGGACAGCGGTGAGTATGGGCAGCCTGAGTGGTTCGGTGAATATCCCGGAGACGATTATGAAGAGATTAAACAGCTCGTGTACTGGTCCAACCATGGGTGGGTAGCTCTGAATCCGCTCAAAAACGACTATAGAGAGGGTTTCCTGACGGAGGATGCCGCCCTTCATTGGCTGGATCCCGGCCAAGAAGTTAGCTTAATGGATGGCATCTTCGAGGTGTCAATGTACACTGGGGCTCCCGGCCTTTTGCGCGGGGTGGCCGGCATCGGCGCTCGGATGGGGGCCAGGTTCTTCGCGCGCGAAGCGGTCGAGACCGCAACTGAAGTAGCTGAGAAAGGACTCTCGACGGAAGGTCTCGCCTTTGAAAGAAGGTTCCTCTTCAAGCATCTGGAGGGTACGCCGGAGGCTGCGAGGGAGGCAAGTCAAGGCAGCGCGCACGTGTTCAACGATCTATCTACACTGAGCCGTGTCGATTCAGAGATTTTTAGTCGCGGCACATTCACCGGCACTCGTGATGGGTTCGCACGGTTTGGCTTTCGATTCGAAAGACCAATCGGGACCCGCATAGCCAGTGATGGAACGAGAACGCCGCTTCAGTATGCAGAGATGAAACTGCGAACAGATGGAAGTGGCCTTTATCACATAATACCCAGAACAGGTCCACGCTAATGATATATGACGATAAGTGGTTCGAGGTGTGGTTCTCTGAAGGCACGGACGTAGTTCCTTCTTATCTTTTGATCGTAACACCTGATCCCAGCAATCCCGGCCGGGTTGTCGTGCTTGATCCCAAAGAAAACAATAAGGTTGTTCATCAAGGGCAGAGCTACGAGGACACACGACTGTGGCTCAACGAAGATGAATACCACCAGATGGAAGGTAGAGAGTTCCCGGATGATGGCTGGTCATAATCATCGTCAACTAGGGTTGAACGACTAGTCCATCACCGTGATCGGTCTTCCACCCAACTGTGGTTGCTTAAGTGATACCCAGAAAGTCGGTAAGATTCCAAAACTGAAGCCGAGACGGAGGAGTTATGTAAAGTCTATTTAACCGTTCACAGATCAAAGGCGATTCAAATGCGACGCAACGAAAAGGGTTTTCGCGACGCCTCCGAGAATATAGACAACTTCTATATCGGAGACAAACCTCAAATTATTACGTCAGCGAACTGCAAGGTCTGCGAACCCTGCCCCTGAAATCAGGTTGCCACGCCAACGCTTCTCCTGATCGATTCGCTCGGGTCGCGTGGTGGACGTTTGGGAGGGGGGGAAAGCTGAACGAAGCCGACGAGAGAAGAGTGATTGAACGAATGTTCGAGCTTCACTGAGAAGGATCATAGTCTTAAGTGAAAGCGGCCGCCCTGAAGGCGGCCTCTTTCGTTTCCCGAATGCGCTGAAGATTTCAGGGCTGATCCCTTATTGATTTCACATTTACCTTGTTGGTGCGGGCGCGGGAGGTTGATTCGGGCGCAGGCTGTTTGAATCGATCTTGGGCACCTGGGTGGCGCCTTCTTCGGCCTTGAAGTAAGGCTCTTCCTTAAAGCCAAACAGCTTCGCGGAAATCACAGTCGGAAAGCGCGCGCGCGTGGTGTTGTAGTCCTGCACCCCGTCGTTGTAGTCCTTACGCGCCGTTGCGATGCGGTTTTCAGTTCCCACCACCTCGTCCTGCGCCTTTAGGAAGTTTTCATTCGAACGCAATTGTGGATACTGTTCCTGCAAGACCAGCAGCCGTCCTACGGTGCCGCCGAAACTGTTTGCCGCATCAATAACCGCCTGCTTCTGCTCCGGAGTCTTATCGCCTCCTTCGCCCTGCGGCGTTTGTTGTGTGGCATTCAGCAGCTTGGACCGCGCCTCGGCAATCTTGCCGAAGACTTCCTGCTCTTGCACGCCCGCCAGCTTCGCCGTCTCAATAAGATTGTTCAGTAAGTCAGAGCGGCGCTGAAGCTGGGTCTCCACGTTGGCCCACTTGGCCTTCACGTTCTCGTGCTTTGTGGTCAAGGTGTTATAGCCGCAGCCGCTGGCCGTCGCGGCCACGAAAACAACCAGAGCCAGTAACGATAGTCGTCGTCGAGTCATTTCAATTCTCCTAATCCTTGGCGCGATCCGCGGGGTCCCCGCGCGGGCAGCCCGCGTGGGGTGCCAAATTCATCCACCACCTGGATAACGCGGTCGATCTGCTCCAGGTAAGCGGCGAAGATGTCGTTCGCTTCCTTTTCAGTCGGGGGCAAATAGTCACTTGAACGAAACGTAAAAATCTTTTCAAACGGTTCAGCATCCAGACCGAATCGCCGCGCAGTCGCACGCACGCAATCGGGTTTGGCGACCGGAGCGTCTTCGCCATGCAGAATGAGCACGGCGCGAAACAGAGCAGCAAAACTGGCGAGACTGTCGCTCATCAAGTCGCGTAACTTTTCAATCGAAACTGAAGCAGGAATATACATCCTACGAAGCTGAATCAATTTACTTCTGAGCTCATACTCGGTTTGATGGCGTAGGTTGACATCCGACAGTTTGACCAAGTCAAAAGGATCTTGTCCATAGAGTACGACCCGCGCATTAGCCATCTGGTGAAACTCGATCGGAAAGACGTCCGCGGCGTCTGACAGTTCCTCGGCGGTGAAATAGACGGGCAAGGGATGTCCAAGCCGTTGCCACTCGCGCATCGGCGCCTGCGCCAGGCGCAGATCCTCTGGCGTGATGCGATTCAAAGTTATGAGCAGATTGTAGTCAGAACGCAATTCAATATGGTCGCCCGCCGCCGCTGAGCCGTAGAGCACAACCGAGACCAGATTATCGCCGTGCGTGGTATGGAGATCCCGCAGCAGACCGTTTAATGCGTCGTGGACGACTGTCTTAACCATCGCAATTGTTCGTTATCTTCTGAATACTACCAGAAATCAGTTGCTCTCCGATAAGACAAGCAAATGCCCGCCTTACTACCAGCCGCCGCCGGCGCCGCCGCCGCCGGCACTTCCCCCACCAAAGCCGCCGCCGAATCCACCACCGCCGCCACCGAAGCCGCCGCCACTCCAGCCGCTGCTGGATCCGCCCCAACCGCCACTGCGACCGCCGCTGTTTAAGAGCGAGCCGAGCAGAAGAAGATTCCACCAACCACCGCCACCGCCTCGGCCGCCGCCGCCCCTTCTTGCCGACGAAAGCACGAGGATGATGACGCCAAGGATTATAAGCAGCGTGCAGCAGGAGCTGGGGGTGCCTCCTGGTCCCGACCTATCAGGTGGACTTTCCGGAGCCTGACGATAAGCATAGCTCTGGTCGATTCCTTCGATAGTGAAACCGCGCTTCTGAGCCAGGGTCGCGACGTATGCCTGCACCGTATCGTAAATACCCTGACTGTAATTTCCTTTCTTGAATTGCGGTACCAGGTAATTGCGCTGGATTTCCCCCACTAAGCCATCGTTGAGATCACCCTCAAGATGGTAGCCGACCTGCGTATAGTATTTTCGGTCCTTTACTGCAACCAGCAACAGAAAGCCGTCATTGGTTTTTGACCCAATTCCCCAGCCCCGATAGACGTCTAACGAATATTCGAAAATGTCCCGGCCGCCAGTTGTATCAACTGTTACAACTGCGAATTCAATGTCAGCCCGCTGCTTGAGGTTTACATAAATAGACTCGAGCTTCTGCCTGGTTGCCGGTTCGATGACCTGGGCATCGTCGACGACAGGTGTGAAGGGCGAGGGAAGCGGAATAGGCGATGTGGCGGTTTGGGCAGTGGCGCTAGTTTGAAATGCTGAAAGTA
>JBGPYG010000093.1:0-10690 GCA_041493085.1 Pyrinomonadaceae bacterium
AATGAAGACCTGGCGGACTGGATCGGTGACGGCTTCGATGGCGTAGCGCGACATCTCGTGCTGACCCATCTTTCGCTGCGCGCGAACAATCCCTATCTGGCGAAAATTTCCGCGGAGGTTGCCTTGCGGGAACGCTTTCCACTTTTCCATGCTGACACTCAGATCAGCCTGTCGTTTCCCAGGGAGCCAACTCCGTGGATCGAGGTGTAGCGAAGGGATGAAGGATGATGGCGAAACGTCGAACAAACCTAAGGAAGCTCTGATCAAGTTGGATCGGTTAGTGATTTGGCACTGAGATTAGCGCGATGCCAGGTTTTGTACCGCGAAGCGGTTGCGACCTCCAGCCCAACGTTGCCGCTCGGCGGCTACGTTGGGTGTAAGGCGACGAAAGAGGACGCAACCCCATCCGGGGTTGAGGCGGATTGGAATTCAATACCCAGGGTAGCCGCGGCGGCAACCCTGGGCTGCAGGTCGCAACCGCTTCGCGGTACCTGGTCGGAGCATCCTTATGTTTGGCGAACAGTATTCCATCCGGCCTATTACTTGCGCGCTTTTCGTTCTCGTCGCTGTGCTCAGCTTCGCTTGCGCGTCGAATCAGGAGCGCCGGAGCATTCCGCCTGAAGTGGAATCTACAATTGGCACCATAGGCGATGAGATCGCGGCCGAGCGTTACGACAAAATCTACAACGAGGCGTCGGAGCTGTGGCGGCAAGACGCTACCCTCGAAGAGTCAATAACCACCTTCAAGACTCTGCGCACAAAGCTCGGCCTGGTTGAAAACAGAATGCTCCAATCGGCGACGGAACAGCAAAACTCCAGCGGGCCACTGAAAGGTCGGGCCTATATCGTTACTTACCGGACAAAGTTTCAGAATGGCGCAGGCATGGAAACTTTCACTTTGGTTGAGCGCGATGGCCGCTGGTCGCTCGCGCGATATTTTGTAAATTCAACGGCGCTCAAATAAGTTTCGGGTTTCGAGTTTCAGGTTTCGAGTTTGCCTGAAGCCGGTTGAGATCCGAATGCGAGCTAAAACTTGAAACGCGGAAGCCCGAACTCGAAACTCGAAACTTGAAACTTGAAACTAACGAGAGATGATCGAACGTTACACATTGCCTGAGATGGGCGCACTCTGGAGTGAAGAGAGCAAATTCCAGAAGTGGCTGGAGGTAGAGCTTGCTGTCTGCGAAGTGCATGCAGAGATGGGGACGATTCCCCGCGAAGCACTGGAGCAGATCAAGTCAGGCGCGAAGTTTTCAGTTGAGCGAATAAGCGAGATTGAGAAAACTACCAACCACGACGTTATTGCCTTCATCACCAACCTCGCCGAGAACATTGGCGAAGCCGCGCGCTTCGTTCACTACGGCCTGACATCTTCCGATGTCGTCGATACCGCTAACGCGCTCCTTTTGCGAGAGGCGTGCGACCTCCTGCTCAAAAAAGTCGAAACGCTCCTGGACGTGCTCAGGCGCCGCGCGTTTGAGTTTAAGAACACTCCGCAAATTGGCCGCACCCACGGCATTCACGCTGAACCAAGCTCTTTCGGTCTGACTTTCGCCCTCTGGTACGACGAGATGCGCCGCAATCGTGAGCGCTTGAGGCGCGCGCGCGAGTCCGTAGCCGTCGGGAAAATAAGCGGCGCTGTCGGAACATTTGCGCTGCTCGACCCGGAAGTTGAAGAGAAAGTTTGCGCGCGGCTTGGCCTGAAACCAGCTCCAGTTTCCACACAGATCATTCAGCGCGATCGCTACGCCGAGTACCTTTGCACGCTGGCAATCATTGCTGCATCGCTCGACAAATTTGCGCTCAACGTTCGTCATTGGCAGCGGACTGAGGTTGGCGAAGCTCAGGAACGTTTTGCTGTGGGGCAAAAGGGCTCGAGCGCGATGCCTCACAAGCGGAACCCAATTATCTCCGAGCGCATTTGCGGCATGGCGCGAGTTGTCAGGGCCAACAGTTTGGTGGGACTTGAAAACGTTGCCCTCTGGCACGAGCGCGACATTTCGCACTCATCCGCCGAACGAGTGGTTCTGCCCGACTCGAGCATTGCTCTGGATTACATTCTTTATAAGGCGGCTTCTTTGATTGGTGGTCTCGTGGTTTACCCGGAGCGCATGCTGCAGAACCTGCAGTTGACGAAAGGTCTGGTCTTCAGCGGCCAACTTCTACTCGCGCTCACGCAAAAAGGGGTCTCACGCGAAACTGCTTATGAATGGATACAGCGAAATGCTATGAAGGTTTGGGATGAACACGAAGACTTCCAGGAGCTATTGCAGAAGGATACGGACATCAAAGCGCGCCTCTCTTCCAAGGAGATCGATAGCGTGTTCAAGCTCGACACTTATCTGAGAAATGTCGACACGATCTTTGACAGAGTTTTTGGCGAGCAGTAGTCAGTAACACCTGCGGACCGCAGGCGGTACTGACTTGAAGCGCTCACCGCCTGGCTGGAAAAGGCGCAAAGGAACGCAAAGCTTACTTGTTCACCATCTTCTCGGCCATGTTGCCGATGATTGGGAGTTTGAAAATTTGTCCCTG
This sequence comes from Pyrinomonadaceae bacterium, assembly GCA_041493085.1. GTDB lineage: Bacteria > Acidobacteriota > Blastocatellia > Pyrinomonadales > Pyrinomonadaceae > PSRF01. The sequence goes on from JBGPYG010000093.1 coordinate 2,536, forward strand.
GTAGGCTTTAACGGCAGCGAAGATCAGGCCGACCAGAAACACCATCACGATGAGCCAGAAAACCAGCCAGATCAGCCAGACGAGCATTTGTATCAACGCGCCGATACCGCCGCCGACCATCGCTCCACCAATACCGAAAGCAAAGGTCAGTATCACAGCGACGACGACGAGCACCATCATGATTACGGTGTTTGCGATACCGAAAAGAATTGACTGCAGGGCGTGAAAGCGTATGAACCGATTCTCTTTTTCCATGAAAAAGAATATTAATCCTACGATCCAAATATACGAAAGTGCCGCAGCTATCTTCGGATCCAAGCCGCTGCCCGTTGACGGAGTTCCTGTTGGGGGGTTGCCGCCTGGAGCGCCATAGTTTTGTTGGCCGGAGGGAGGGTTCTGCATTTTGAGTTCTCCTGATTCTTATTCGTTTGAAGATTGTATGCTGATTACCAAAGTCGCGGGCCGAGATAGTATGCTATCAGGTACACATGAAGCAATGTTATGTCTTAGTATGAACTCCGCCACCCCAAGCGGGCTGCCGGTTGGGGGCCCCGGGCAGAAAACAATCCTGGCAGCGGCTCGCGCGTAAGCAAGGGCTCAATGCTGAATCGAGCGGTACACAAAACTATGAAAGCGAAAGTCTTTGTTAGCCTCAAGCCGGGCGTTCTTGATCCGCAGGGCAAAGCTATACAGCACTCCGTCGAGCTGCTTGGCTTTACCGGAATCGCTGACGTGCGCCAGGGCAAATACTTCGAGATTGCTCTCCAGGATTCTGCCGACCAGGAGCAGGCACGCGAATCTGTGGCTCGCATTGCTCGCGAAATTCTTTCCAATCCCATCATCGAAGACTATCGCGTGGAGATTGAAGGGTGACGTCGGCGGCGTGCTCTTACTGGGACCGCGGGCGTCTCGCCCGCATCAAGCAGCGCGTTCACTCAAGGGTCGGTCGAATCTGGCAACTCTGACGAAGTGGCATTCGACGCAAGCGGGCGAGACGCCCGCGGTCCCAGTAAGTTGGAGAAGGCTCTGCTCACAGCTAGTTAGTCATTGTTTGGAGATTGAAGGGTGAAATTCGGAATCATAGTTTTCCCTGGCTCAAACTGCGATCATGATGCTTATCACGTGATCTCAAAACACGTTGGCCAGCCGGTGGATTTCATCTGGCATCGAGACACGGATCTAAATTCTTTCGACGCCCTGATTATTCCCGGCGGCTTTTCCTATGGCGACTACCTGCGCGCCGGCGCGCTGGCCCGTTTTTCGCCGGTAATGGAATCGGTGAAAAAGTTTGCCACCGCGGGCGGTTTTGTCCTGGGGATATGTAACGGTTTTCAAATTCTTTGCGAAGCAGGGCTATTGCCGGGCGCCCTGATCCGCAATCGCGATTTGCACTTCATTTGTGAACACATCTTTGTGAGCGTTGAAACTTCAGACACGCCTTTCACAAACGAAATGACACCAAAGTCAGTACTACGACTTCCGATCGCCCATGCCGAAGGAAACTACGTCTGCGACGATGCGACGTTGGCAGAATTGCGGCAGGAAGATCGGATCGTCTTTCGCTATTGTGACCAAAACGGAAATGCCACCCAAGCCGCAAATCCAAACGGCTCGCGCGATAACATTGCCGGGATCTGCAATCGCTCCCGCAATGTGCTCGGACTGATGCCACACCCGGAGCGGGCCTGTGAAGATCTGCTCGGTTCAACCGACGGGCGGGATGTCTTTCGTTCGCTTGCGGCCACGCTGGCTGCGGTGGCCTGATGCTCTTAACTGTTTTCGATTACAACTAAACGGAGAACCCCTATGAAAAACCATCCAGCCTGGCTCGCCGCCGGCCTTCTAATCTTCGTCGTCCTCGCCTGCAACCTTGGCAAGAAGACGGCCAACACTAATTCCAATTCCAATTCCAACTCCAATGCCGGCACAGAAGTTGACCTCGGATCGGGAGCCGCCATCAAGGAGATTCACATGGCCAAGGATGATGGCAATGGCGACCCGGGAGACGAGACCGACTCCTTCGCACCGGGTGACAGAACGGTTCATTGTGTCGCCACCTTGAAAGATGCACAGTCAGGAACGAAGATGAAGTTTTCATGGTGGGCCGTTGCTGTCGAGGACACTCAAAACAAGAAGATCCAGGAAATAAACTACACCACGAGGGCGCTTGAAAATGTAATACACGGTCATTTGACGTATCCCCAGAATTGGCCAACGGGGAAATACAAAGTTCAGGTTTACGTTAATGGCGACCTCGACAAGACAGTTTTCTACACCGTTCGGTAGGTCTCTGCGCTGAGTCTTGGTAACGATACTGATTAAATCTTCTGGCAAAACAATGAAACGCGCCCTTCCGTTTGTCATCATCGCCGTCGTGCTGTTAGCGGGTTTACTAACGACCCGTTATTTCCAACGATCAACTGCGGAGCCCCCGGCTCCGACGCCCGTTGCGAGCGCATCGCCTTCCGCGAGCACACCGGCGCCTCAACCGGAGCCCGGCTCCGAACCACCGCATGTTCTCGGAAATGCAAATGCGCCCGTCACGCTCGAAGAGTTTGGCGATTTTGAGTGCCCGCCTTGTGGCCTGCTCCATCCAATCTTGAAATCGCTGGAAGGCGAGTTTGGCCCGACGAAGCTGCGAATAATCTTTCGCGAGCTTCCGCTCGTGCCAACCCATGTGCATGCCTATGCTGCTGCGCGCGCCGCCGAAGCTGCTGGTCTGCAAGGCAAGTTTTGGGAGATGCATGACATGCTCTACGAAAATCAAAAAACCTGGCACGACGCCTTTGATATCCGGCCGATCTTCGAGGACTATGCAACTAAGATCGGCCTGAATCTGGAGCAGTTCAGGCGTGACAATACGAATCAGATAGTTGAGCGGCGAATTTTCCTCGATGGCAAACGCGCACACTCGCTGGCAGTGCAGGGCACACCTACAGTCTTTCTTAACGGCCATGAGGTGCCTTTTGAATCTCTCGCGCCAGAGAAGCTGAAGGCGCTGATCAATAGCGAACTCGCCGCACATCCGTGAGCTCCGTGGAGGAAACCAATCAACCAAAAGTCGCCCGGCGAGCGGTAACGCTTTACGCCGTCGCGGCCCTGGTCTCACTCATCGGCCTTGCAGACTCCATCTATCTCACAGTGGAACATCTGTCAGGTCGCAGCGTTCGTTGTACCATCGTCTCTGGTTGCTCCGAAGTGCTTTCCAGTCCCTACGCTTCCGTTCGCGGCTTCCCGCTCGCGGCAATCGGCGCCTTCGCCTACTTCACAGTTTTCAGTCTCGCCACGCTCGCTGCTTTTGGTTACAGAGGACTGGGCAAACTACTGGCGCTTATCGTCGGGGCAATGTTTCTGACCACGCTCTGGCTGCTTTACCTGCAAGCATTCGTCATTGGTCACTTCTGTCAGTTCTGTCTGCTTTCAGCGCTCGTCACCATCACTTTGACGGTGCTTGTCATCGCCGGGCGAAAGGCGGAGATTTAGCCGCGGATTAACGCGGATACACGCGGATAAAGAATAACCAAATGATGTAGCGTTGATTTGTATAGGCTCCGTTTAGCTCTGGCTGAACGCCTACATCACTGATCCTGAGTGCTTATGTTACTGAGTTTTCATATCCGCGCGCATCCGCGTTAATCCGCGGCCAATTCCGCTTCGCTCGCTTGCCACGCCTCATCCCAGACTGATAACCTTTCGGTTCCAGTTCCCCATTGCTGCGATTCCATTTTTACTGCCCTTTGGAGGAGTTACTGATCATGAAAAAGCTGCATGCTATCTCGTTGATGATTGCCACCGCGCTTGCCATTGTGGCGTTCACGATTGGCGGAAACGCACGAACTATTGATGCCGATGTTCCGGCGCCGCCCGCGATTGGCGCGACGATTGTAGACTTCACCCTTCCCGACGCAGACGGGACAAACCATTCCCTCAATTCGCTCAAGGGCAAGAACGGCACGGTCCTGATCTTCGTAGCTGTGCAGTGCCCGATTTCCAACGCTTACAATGAGCGGATGGAAAAGCTTGCGCAAGACTACAAAGCCCGCGGAATTGCCGTCATTGGTATTAACGCCAACTCGACCGAGTCTGCCGCCGACGTCAAAGCCCACGCCGCGGAAAAGCATCTGACCTTCCCGATTCTCAAAGATAACGGAAACAAGCTCGCCGACACGCTGGGCGCGACCAGGACGCCTGAGGCATATTTCCTCGACACCAACAACAAACTCCTCTACCACGGCCGCATAGACAACAGCCGCGACATGACGCAGGTCAACTCCGGCGAGTTGCGCGAAGCGCTCGACTTAACGCTTGCCGGAAAACCGGTGGCGAAAACAACCGCCAACGCTTTCGGCTGTTCGATAAAGCGTGCCGAATAGATGTGGCTCTTGATGACCCGCGCTGCAAAATCATTGCCCGTCTCAGTTGTTGTCGGCGTCGTCTTTGTCAGCTGTTTGTTTCTGAGTTTCTCGGCGGCTGCCCAATCCAGGAAGGCCCACAAGGTGCGCGCTGCCCCGAGCGCAAAACGCAGTGTTGCAGCGCGCGCCATTAATGCTGAGGAGCTGCAAGCTTTGCTGAAGCGAGGCGGCAGCCGTCCGTTGCTGGTTAACTATTGGGCAACGTGGTGTGATCCCTGTCGCGACGAGTTTCCCGATCTGGTGAAAATCGACAAAGAGTATCGAGCGAAGGGGCTCGACTTCATAGCCATCACTCTCGACGACCTGGCGGACATTAATACCGCAGTGCCGAAGTTTCTTCGCGAGATGAAGGCCAAAATGCCTGTTTACTTATTGAACGTGGCCGACCCGGAGCCGGCAATCAACGCGGTGGATCGCGAGTGGGGCGGCGCTCTGCCTGCAACGTTTCTTTACAACAACAAAGGCGAGGTGGCTTACAAACATTTTGGCCGCATCAAGGCGGATGAATTGCGCACCGCGATCGACAAAGTGATGAGTGCTAAGTAATGAGTAATGAGTAGAAAACATCTAGCCATCTGCTTTTTACTCATCACTCATCACTCATCACTCATCACTTTCTTATGGAACCGATAACTCCCGACATAGTCTCCGCCCACAATCTCACACCGGAAGAGTTTGCACTTATCAAGTCGCTCATGGGGCGCGAACCTACGTTTGTTGAGCTCGGCATCTTCTCCGTGATGTGGTCTGAACACTGCTCCTATAAGTCTTCGCGCATCCATTTACGCCGCCTTCCCACTACCGGCGAGCGCATCATCGTACCGCCGGGCGAGAATGCCGGCATTGTGGACGTTGGTGACGGCTGGTGTGCCGCGTTTAAGATTGAATCGCATAATCACCCTTCGTTTATCGAACCATTTCAGGGGGCCGCGACTGGTGTTGGCGGCATATTGCGAGACGTTTTTACAATGGGTGCGCGACCAATTGCCTCGATGAACAGTCTGCGCTTCGGGTCGCTCGATGATCCGAAACATGGACGTCGGAACCGCTCGTTGCTGGCGGGCGTGGTGGGCGGGATTGCTCATTATGGCAACGCATTCGGAGTTGCGACCGTGGGCGGCGAGGTGGCCTTCGACGATGCTTACTCGCTCAACCCGCTCGTTAATGCCTTTGCACTCGGGTTAGTGCGGCGGGACCAGATATTTTTCGGCAAAGCGACTGGTGTTGGCAATCCGATCCTTTATGTTGGCGCGAAGACGGGCCGCGATGGCATTCATGGCGCAACGATGGCCTCGGCGGAGTTTGATGACGAAGCCCTCGCCAAGCGCCCTACTGTCCAGGTTGGCGATCCCTTTCTTGAGAAGTTGCTTCTCGAAGCTTGTCTCGAAGCGATGCGTAGCGGGGCGGTGGCGGGAATCCAGGACATGGGAGCTGCCGGCCTGACTTCATCGTCATGTGAAATGGCGGCGCGCGCCGGCACGGGTGTGGAAATCGATCTGTCACTCGTGCCGCAACGCGAACAAGGCATGACTGCTTACGAGATGCTGCTGTCTGAGTCGCAGGAGCGCATGCTGATCGTCGCCCACTCAGGACGCGAACGGGAAGTGATCGACATCTTCCGTAAGTGGGACCTTGACGCGGTTGTTATCGGTCGCGTGCGCGAGGGTCACAACATGCGAGTGATTCACGAGCAGGAAACCGTAGCCGACATTCCTGTCTCTGCGCTCACGGACGAAGCACCGTTGTACGAACGGCCAATGACTAGTCCAAAGCCCAAAGTCCAAAGTCCAAAGTCCGAAGAACAAAGTACAAAGCACAAAGTTCAAAACCACAACGACTCGTTGCTGAAGCTGCTCGCTTCGCCAAACCTGGCGTCAAAACAATTCGTCTATCGTCAATACGATCACATGGTCAGAACCAACACAGCGGTGCTGCCAGGCGCCGACGCTGCAGTGGTGCGAATCAAGGAAACACGCCGCGCGTTGGCAATGTCGTTGGACGGAAATGGACGCTACTGCGCGGCGAACCCGCGCGAAGGAGCGAAGCTCATTGTTGCCGAAGCCGCTCGCAACGTCGTTTGTGTTGGCGCGCGTCCGCTGGCGATTACTAACTGCCTCAACTTCGCGTCGCCGGAACGTCCGGAGGTGATGTGGTCGTTTTCAGAAGTTATTGACGGCATGGCCGAAGCCTGCCGCGCGTTCAATACGCCCGTAGTTTCCGGGAACGTCTCCTTCTACAATGAAACTGAAGGGCGCGGCATTATTCCCACGCCCGTAATCGGGATGATCGGCCTCGTGGAGGACGTGCGCCGGGTTGTGCAACCCGGATTCAAACAGGAGGGGGATGTGATCGCCTTACTGGGAATAACTGCGAATGATCTTTCGATCAGCGAGTACGCAGCAACTGTCGATGGCGTTTCTACTGAAGCGATGATTGCCGGCGGCGCTGTTCCGAAAATTGATCTTCAAGCTGAACGCGCCGTGCAGAATGTCTGTCTGGAGGCAGCCGCAGCAGGCCTGCTCGCATCAGCTCACGACTGCTCCGATGGGGGATTGGTCGTAGCCCTCGCCGAGTGCTGCTTTTCTTCGCTCAATCGCCAGAGCCTGGGCGCCGCTATCAATCTTTCAGATTCGCTACCCCCAACGAGCGCGCTGTTCAGCGAATCACCCTCGCGGATTATCATTAGTTTCCCTGCGTCTTCCAGCGCGGCCCTAGAGAATATTGCCGCGCGCGAAAACTGTCCGTTCACAGTAATCGGTCAAGTCGGCGGCAACAGCCTGCGAATAAGACTCCGCGAAGAAGAAGTCATCTCGGCTGAGGTGAGCGGGATGGAAGAAGTTTGGCGTACGTCTCTTTCCAAAAAGCTCGAGGCTGAGGTGATGGCCGCCAGTAGAGAATAAAAAAGTTAAAGGCCCGACTGTGCATCCCGTAATCTATCTCAACAGAGTGATGCTCGAAGCCACGAAGGCGCGGGTTGCGCCCGTGTCGTCAGCGATGCTCTATGGCCGGGGAGTTTTTACAACAGTTGCAATCCATAACGGCAAACCATTCTTGTGGCCGGAACATTGGAAACGCCTGCAGAACCATGCCGAACAATTGAGCGTGGATTGCGCCGGAGCCACTGAACGCAACGTTGGTGAGGCGCTGACAAAGCTTATCGCAGTCAACCAGGTGGAAAACGGACGCGCGCGGGTGATCCTTTTGGCTCGCAGCGGACGTGACGTTTGGAAGGCGAAGAAGGAAAGCGCTCGCAAGACTGATCTCCTGATCATGACCAGCGAACCGCAGAAAGTTTCGCCCGCGGGAATGTCGCTGGCTGTTTCGCCTTATCGCTTCAACACCTTTTCGCCGCTCTTTGGAATTCGGAGTCTAAATTATCTGGAGCAAGTGCTGTCGTGGGAAGAAGCGCAAGCGAGAGATTTTAACGAAGCTGTTATGCTCAATGAGCGCGGCGAGATCGTTTCCGCGACAATGGCCAACATCTTTTGGGTCAAGGACGGCACGCTTCATACACCTGCTCTCAGCACTGGCGCGATGGCCGGCATAACCCGGGCCGCGGTCATTGAATTGGCAAACAAACAATTCATTCCCGTGATTGAAGGTGTGTACGAATTGGCCGATCTCACGGAGGCAGATGAAATCTTTCTCACGTCTGCCAGCCTGGGCGTGGCGCTTGTGACAACCTTCGACTTCCGGCAATATTCAGTTGCCGCGGCAAACATCTGCACCAGACTCTCCGACGC
>JBGPYG010000396.1:0-3473 GCA_041493085.1 Pyrinomonadaceae bacterium
AGTAGTGATGGTGCTGCCTGCAACATCATTTCGCGCCTTCAGCGCTAAGAAGCTTCAACTGGTTCCACCTGGGCCGATGGCCCAGGCTATTACATTTCGCGCCTTTGGCGCTGAGACCCGGAGTTTTCACACAGTCGCTACTGCTCCCGGTTCTGATATATGAGGTAACAGTCCTTAATACACTTCCCCAAAATCCGCGTCCTTGCTGCGCCTTCTCCCCTCAACTAGAATTGCAGCGGTACACGTCTTTCACGCAATGAGATACCTACTCCTGGCCGTATTGGCCGCTTACGGTAATTCCGCTATTCACGCAGTGCTGGCGTTTCTTAACAAACGTCGCGCGCTTCAAAGAGTATCTGAATGGTCAATGGCCGCCGGTTTTGTGCTGCATACGGCGGCGCTGATTGCTGACTGGGCGATTTACGGCCATTATCCGCTCTTCTACCTGCGCGAGACTCTCTCTTTTTTGGCCTGGACACTTATCGCGAGCTACGCCATCGTGCTTTACCGTTATCGGGCGCGGGCATTGGGCAGCGTTACTTTGCCGATTGTCTCCTTACTAATTTTCATCGCCGTCATCACACGCTCCGCCACGCCCGACCGGGCGGAGGCGGCTACCGTTGCCGCCACCTGGCTTTTTCCCGTGCACACCACGCTCCTCTTGTTTGCCTATGCAGCATTTTTCGTGGTGTTCATGGCGAGCATTATGTATCTCTTGCAGGAGCGCGAGCTAAAACTGAAAACGTTCAGCGCGGTCTTTCATCGTCTACCTTCTCTAACCACCGTTAATGAAATCGCCACCAGCTCGGCAGCGATCGGTCTCACGTTGTTAACTGTAGGAATCGCTACGGGCATGGTCTGGGCATCGTCACGTGACGGACGATTGTGGCACAATGATCCAAAGGAGATATTTGCAGCACTCACGTGGTTGCTTTACTTGTTGCTTATTCTTTACCGCTCAACAGCCAGTTGGCGCGGACGTAAGGCGGCGTGGCTGGGCGTGGCAGGGTTCGGGCTCGTCCTTCTTACATTTTTCGCCACCAGGCTTATGGGTGGCTATCACGTGTTCGGCTGAGACACCGTCCCTGATCTAGGTAGCAATTCAGAATGTCTATTGTCTTAGTAGGAGTCAATCACAAATCTGCGCCTGTCGAGGTGCGCGAACGTCTCGCGTTCACGGAGGAAGCTTGCTCAACGGGCTTGCGTACGCTCGTCGACGGCGAGGTCGTTAGAGAAGGCTTGATCGTGTCCACCTGTAACCGGGTGGAAGTACTTACCGAAACTTCCAGCGAACGGCTCAACGAAACCATTGAACGCGTTAACCAATTTCTCGGCGGGTCGGATAATCTTCCGCGATCGTTTTTCGCAGCACATCTTTACCAGCACACGGATGACCAGGCCATTCGCCACCTCTTTCGCGTAACTTCATCCCTCGATTCAATGGTTATTGGCGAACCGCAAGTGTTGGGTCAGGTGCGCCGGGCATATTCCATCGCCCTGGAAGCCGGAACGGCTGGAAGAATATTGAATCGCCTGGTTCATCATGCCTTTCGCGTCGCTAAGCGCGTTCGCAGTGAAACCGGAATCGGCGCGAACGCCGTTTCGGTCAGTTACATGGCCGTCGAGCTCGGTAAGAAGATCTTCAACTCTTTGGAGGGCCGCACGGCGCTTCTGATCGGGGCCGGCGAGATGGCCGAACTCTCCGCTCGTCACCTTCTCAACGCCGGCGTTACGCGTGTGTTGCTTGCGAACCGAACCGAAGACCGAGCCGAGCGCCTGGCCACGGAGCTTGGCGGACAAGCAGTTAACTTTGAGGGGCTATCTGATTATCTGGCGGAAGCGGACATCATAATTTGCTCGACTGCGGCCGATCAGTATGTCATTACAGAACCGATGGCCCGCGAGGCGTTAAGCAAAAGAAGGAATCGGCCATCTTTCTTCATCGACATCAGCGTTCCTCGTAATATCGATCCGGCTGTCGGCAAGATTCCCAACGTTTTTGTTTTCGATATAGATGACCTGGAGTCAGTGATCTCGTCGAACATTCGTGAGCGCGAGCGCGAAGCGGAGCGCGCGGAGTTGATAGTTGAATCTGAGATCATGCAGTTTCAGCAAACTCTTCGTGTGCTGGACATTGGCCCCACGATCGGCGCCCTGCGCAACAAACTACAGGACATCGCCAGGTTAGAACTAACACGTCAGCGGAATCGGCTGGGTCCCTTGACCGCGGAACAGGAGAGTGCGATTGAGGCTTTGCTGGTGTCCACCGTTAACAAAATCTCCCATCCCCTGTTGAGCCACATGCGACGCTCCTTTGACGCGAGCGATGCTGATACGATCCAGGCATGGCGCGATATCTTCGGCCTCGAAGAATAGTTCTGGTCCCGAATCCACCCCATGAAAGACACGCTGGTAATTGGCTCTCGCGGTTCGAAGCTCGCGCTTACACAAGCGCAAATGATCAGGACTGAACTTGAACGTCTTGATGCTTCGCTCGCCGTACGCGTCGAGATTATTAAGACCTCGGGCGACGTGAATACCGCTCCACTCTCACTGATAGGAGGAAAAGGAGTCTTTACGAAGGAGCTTGAAGAAGCGCTGCTCGATGGCCGTATCGACGTGGCAGTTCATTCGTTGAAAGACCTACCGACGGTTATCCCTGAAGGGTTGGTCATTGCCGCAATTTGCAAACGCGAAGATCCTCGCGATGCGCTGGTGCTGAATCGGAAGCTGGAAGGTTTGGATGGCTCAGTTCGGGCCCTGCCAAAAGGAGCGATTGTAGGAACTTCGAGTCCGCGACGGCTGGCCCAGTTGAAACACTTGCGCGGCGATCTTGTGGTTAATGATCTTCGTGGAAATGTGGATACCCGACTGCGTAAGCTTGACGAAGGACAATACGACGCGCTGCTGCTGGCGTGTGCGGGCCTGCGTCGACTCGGACTGGAGAATCGGATAAGCGCACCGATTCCGGCCGGTGAGATGCTTCCAGCCGTCGGACAAGGCGCGCTTGGGATCGAAACGCGCGCCGGAGATGAGGGGACAATTGGCGCCGTCAGCAAGCTGGATCACAAATTTACGAGGCTGGCTTGCATTGCCGAGCGCGCATTCCTGCGAAGCCTGGGTGGCGGTTGCCAACTGCCAATTGCGGCGTATGCAGTTGTACGCGAAAAGCGGATTAGGCTTGACGGGCTGGTGGCTGACCCGCAGGGAAAACGAATCGTTAGAGATCGCATTACTGGAGGGTTGGAAGAGGCAGAGCAACTGGGAAGCCGTCTGGGAGAAAAACTGCTTTTGCGTGGCGCGCGCGAGTTGCTAGCGTGAATCGTCCGCGGCGCTGCTCGAGATGCAGAACGAACTCTTAAACCGAAAGCATTCAACGAGCCAGCGAAGCTGGCGGAAGAATGTAGCCCAGGGTGGAGCGCAGCGGAACCTGGGTAAAGCAGGGATAAATCCCTTAGCCCGCTTTAGCGGGC
>JBGPYG010000108.1:0-9734 GCA_041493085.1 Pyrinomonadaceae bacterium
GCGCTTTGCTACGAACCCGGATGATAGCGGTCCGCATATGCGTGATGCCGACGGCGAGCAACAGATACAGGCCATCGCGGCTTACCTCTGGCAGGACGGCTTTGAAGGCAAGCTCCCCGAACAGCAGCGCGGTGATGCGGGGCACGGAAAGGAGCTTTTCGAAACGCGTGGCTGCCTGGGCTGCCACTCAATCGGCGATGAAGACAATAAGCTTGGCGGAACGTTTGCCGCGAATCTTCAGAAAGTTGGCGAGAAGGCAAACTTCGATTACATCGTCCGTTGGATTCACAATCCGCGCGAGCGCTGGGCTCCTTACTGTCCCAAAGAAAAGCGCGACCTGACGCCGGAAGATTACGCGAAACACAACCTGCCTTTCGTTTTTGATACCGAGTTGCACTCGCGCTGCCCTAACGATGGCGCGGAGTTGCAAGTCCAAAACATGACGGTGATGCCGAATTTTCGTTTGTCTGAAACGGACGCGCGCGACATCGCCACCTATCTCTTCTCGCTATCATCGCCGCCGCAGTATGACGCCGCTTCATTCATGGACAGCGCGGAATTGAGAGACAAGGGGCATACTCTAATCAAGCAATACGGCTGCGCGGGCTGCCACGAAATCAAAGGCTTCGAGGACGAACAGCGCATCGGCAAAGAATTGACAGTTGAAGGCGCGACACCCATCGAGCGTCTGGACTTTGCGTTACTGACCAGGAAAGCCGAAGAGGGAAGCGATCCGCTGAAGCTGCATCCAGAGGACAAGGAAAAGCCCTGGTATAACCACAAAGGATTCTTCGAACACAAAGTTACCGAGCCCTCCATTTACGATCAGGGTAAAGAGAAAGATCCTAAAGACCGCCTGCGCATGCCCCGGCCTTTTCTCACGCCGGAGTGGCGCAATGCGCTGACTACTTTCCTGCTTGGCAGCGTCGGCTCTGAGGGCTCAAATGTGCCGCAGTCGCTTTTCTACAGTCCGCAGGACACGCGCCGGCAGGACATTCAGAATGGCTGGTGGGTAATCAAGAAGTATAACTGCATGGGTTGTCACCAGGTTCAGGTGGGCCAGCGCTCTGTTGTCATGGATCTGCCTTTCTATCAAACGCCGGAAGGTAAGGATCTGTTACCGCCGCGGCTGACCAGCGAAGGCGCGCGTGTGGATCCGAGTTGGCTATTGAAGTTCCTCCACGATCCATCGCTTAGCGGTGAAAAGACTGCGGCTGAACAGGCGGCGATATCGAACGCTGAACAAGCGGCGAAAAGCACGAACGCTTCGCCGGCTGGCAATCCAAATACGGGCAGGATGCCCGCGCTCCCAGCTTCCGGCGGTCATCTGAAAGCTCAGCCCGGTTTGGATCGAAACGGCGTGCGGCCTTACCTGAAGTTTCGCATGCCGACTTTCAATTTCTCGCCCAACGAATTGCAGACGTTGGTGCGTTTCTTTATGGCGATGTCCGGCCAGCAGGAGCCCTACATTAAGGAGCCGCTGCAGCCGTTGAGTGAACAGGAGAAGTTGGTCGCGCGGCAGATGTTTACTTCTGGTACACCCTGTTTGAAGTGTCACATCACGGGCGAGCCCACTCACGATGCGAAAGCGATTGCGCCAAACTTCCTGCTGGCGAGTGAACGCTTGAAGCCGGAGTGGACCTTCCGCTGGCTTTTGGATCCGTCGCAAATCAGCCCGGGCACCGCGATGCCCACCGGACTGTTTCGGAAGGAAGGCGAGCGTTGGGTAATCAACTTGCCCAATCCTCCGGCTAGCGCGAACGAATACCATGACGACCACGCAAGGTTGCTGGTGCGCTACATGATGTTGCTGACGCCCGACGAGCAGAGACGTCTGCTGGCAACGGCGCCTGTAGCTCCCGCCCCAGCGACCCAGCCCGCGCAAAAGGCGGAGAATAAATTGAAGAGCAAGGGCGGTGAGACTACCTGGAATAGACCGCGGCGCGCGAAGCGCCCGACTATGGCCGCGGTCAGAAACGTGAGAACAAACACACGACCCGCAGGCATGTAATGGCAGGGGGCCAGTGTGGCGGGTCTACTTCTCGTCCGCTCCGTGCTAAAGTTATGCGAAAAGTTATTCTGATTTGGAGGAACTGATTATGTTTATGAAGCAGACCAAGGTCTGGCTAATGTTAACGATTGCTCTCTCGCTTATAGCGCTCGCGTCAGCTTGTGGTCCAAAGACTGACACCACCGAAGGCGGATCGACACCAACAACAGCCGGCAAGACTTACAGCGGCGGCGTCGGATCGATCTCCGGCAGCATTGCTTACAACGGCGCCGCACCAGCGGCCAAGAAGATCGACACTTCGGCCGACCCGGTATGCGGTCAAAAGAATCCAAACCTTTCGACTGAGGACACGGTAGTCACTAACGGTAAACTGGCCAACGCATTTGTTTACATTAAGGATGGAACCGCGTCCGACGGCACTAAGATTGGCGACTACACCTGGACGGCACCTTCAACCGCGGCCACCCTGGACCAGAATGGTTGTCATTACCGGCCACACGTTCTCGGCGTGATGACGGGACAGAAACTGAGCATTACCAACAGCGATCCTACGCAGCACAACATTCACCCGACTCCGAAGAACAATCCCGAATGGAACCAGACGCAGCCAAACGGCGCACCGCCAATCGAGAAGACGTTTGCTCGTTCCGAGGTTTTGATCCCGGTCAAGTGTAATCAGCATCCGTGGATGAAGTCGTACATCGGCGTCTTGAAGCACCCATTCTTTGCGGTTAGTGCCGAAGATGGCAGCTTCACAATCAAGGGTGTCCCGCCGGGAACCTACACTGTGGCCGCTTGGCATGAAGGTGGGGCCACGGGAACTGAGAAGACCATGCAGGTAACTGTTGCCGCAAACGGGAGCGCCAAAGCCGACTTTGCATTTGGCGAGGCTGCCACTGCTGCTGGTAACACCGGTCTTCAGATGATGCCGGCGCTCGACGTGCCGATGTTAGGCAGACACTGAGGGAGATTGCCAATTGCCGATTGCCGAATGCCGATTGACAGCGCGCGAAGGTTAAGACTTCGAATTGCTTTTCAATCGGAAATCGGCAATTGGAAATCGGCAATGAAGTAATGAACAAGGGTGTGCATCGTTTCGCGCTGTTGCTGGCCGGCGCGACATTTTTCTTGATTATCGCCGGTGCGTTGGTAACAAGCCACGATGCGGGGTTGGCGACGGCAGATTGGCCGCTCACCGAAGGCCGGTTTCTTCCGAAGGTTGAGTCTTTGGGAATCAGCACCGGCGTTAACATGGTCGGCAATCTCTTCTGGGAACACGGGCACCGGATGGTGGCAACAACGGTTGGTTTACTGACAATCGGGTTGGTAATCTTTCTTTTCGCCAAAGAAAAAAGGGGTTGGGTAAGACGGCTGGGATTGGTGGCGCTGGCAGGAGTGGTTGCCCAGGGACTGCTCGGCGGCTTGACCGTAAAACTAATGTTGCCGCTCGTAGTTTCGGCAGCACATGCGACGCTGGCCCAGCTATTTTTCTGCATTACGGTCAGTCTTGCAGTTTTCACTTCGTCAAGCTGGATTAACGAACGGCGGTTGATTGAAGACCAGGGAAGTTTGCCTCTTCGTTATCTTTGTGTCGCAGCGGCGGCGGCGATCTTTTTGCAACTAATAATTGGAGCCACGCTGCGCCATTCAGCGACCTGGGACAAACCGCTGCCGATGGACTTGTTATTGACGCACGTTGGTGGCGCTGTCGCAGTCACGCTTTTGTTGGGAAGCGCCGCTTTAGTGATTTTGCGGCGCTACTCCGACGAAGCTTTTCTAGCGCGGCCGGCAAAGATTGGACTTTCGTTGTTGGCTCTGCAGTTGCTTTTGGGTGTCGCGGCTTATCTCACGAGAGTAGCTTCACCAAATGATCCGCAGCCGTTGAATCCGATGGTGGGAATCACTGTGGCTCATGTAGCATGTGGCGCGTTAGTTTTCGCTACCACGATAGTTTTGACGTTAAGGGCGTTCAAGGTGTTGCGTTCCAGCGCTTCACCTTTTGAGTTTGCCACACCTTAGAGTTTGTAAAGGTTCACAACGATTCGTAATGGAAGAATTTGCGATAGATCTTAATCCTTCGGCGGTCGCACAACTCGAGCGCCTGAGCGCGCGAGAGCGATTCGCTGCCTACCTGGAGCTTACAAAGCCGCGCATCACTTTTCTGATCGTCCTTACAGCGGCTGCCGGATTCGCTTTGGGATCGGGAGGAAGCGTTGATTACGCTCGACTCCTGACGGCGATGGTCGGGATAGCGTTGCTGTCATCGGGAATTGCCACCCTCAATCAGTACATCGAGCGGGACCTTGACGCTCTCATGAGGCGTACTGCCAACCGACCTTTACCCTCCGGAAGACTATTGCCATGGGAAGCGTTGGCTTTTGGCGTCGGACTAACGGCGAGCGCGGAACTCTATCTCGCAGTGCTGGTAAATCCTTTGACTGCGTTGCTGGGCTTGACGGTCATCGCGGGATATTTATTTGGCTACACGCCACTGAAAACACGCACCTCGTTGTCGACGATGGTCGGGGCCTTTCCCGGAGCGGTGCCGCCGCTCATCGGTTGGGCCGCGGCGCGCGGCACGATCGGCCTTGAAAGCTGGGTGCTGTTTGCGATTCTGTTTCTGTGGCAGTTTCCCCACTTCCTGGCGATAGCCTGGCTGTATCGCGAAGATTACAGCCGCGCAGGAATTCTCATGCTGCCGGTAGTTGAGCCCGACGGCCGCGTTACCGCGCAACAGATCGTTGTTTACACGGTGCTGTTGTTGCCCGTAAGTTTACTACCGACTGCGCTCGGTATCTCCGGCAAGGTTTATCTCTACGGCGCGATCGTTTTGGGATTACTGTTTCTGTACCGCAGTGTGCGCGCAGCGTTTTCCAAGTCACGACAAGAAGCGCGACGGCTGTTACTGGCTTCGGTTATCTATTTGCCTCTGCTGTTTATCTTGATGGTTTTGGATCGCTGGTGAGTCGGCGAATGTTTAGAGGCGGGCATTGCCCGCCGTCTCAACATTGAAATCAACCTGCTTTGTAGCGATAGCGGCAACGGCGGGCAACGCCCGCCTTCTAAACGACCAGAAAGAAGTTTTAAAACGCACGACAAACTAACGTTTGTCGAACAAGTTACTTAAGGAGAAGTAACCGATGGGACGAGCTCTTGCGGTTATTATCTGGATCCTGACTCTGGGTTCAGTGAGTCTCTTCTTCGTTAAGAAGTGGTGGTTTCCTGAAGCCATTTCTTCTCACGCGGCCGCGCTTGATCGTCAGTTTCTGCTGACAATCATTGTCGTGGGCATAGCCTTTACTGCGGCCCAGATTGGTCTTGGCTATGTGGTCTGGAAGTATCGAGACCGCGGACAAAGCGATCGCGCCGTCTACACCCATGGCAGCAATCGGCTGGAAGTTGTCTGGACGGTTGTTACTGCTGTCATCTTTATCGGCCTTGCGGTTATGGGCCAGAGCGTCTGGGCGTCGCTCCACTTTAACAAAGCTCCAGCAGGATCATTCCAGGTTGAAGTGGTCGCGCAGCAGTTTCAATGGAACTTCCATTACCCTGGCAAAGACGGAGTCTTTGGCCGCACCGATCCCAACCTTATCGACGATTCGGCGCTTAACTATATTGGCTTGGACCAAACTGATCCAAACGCCAAAGATGACGTGGTACACAGCGTAATTGCGGTTCCCGAGGGCCGGCCAGTCGAGCTGATTCTTCGCTCCCGGGACGTTATTCATGACTTCTGGGTTCCACAACTAAGGTTTAAGCAGGACCTCGTTCCGGGAATGATGATTCGCGTTCACTTCACGGCAAACCGACCGGGAAAGTATGAACTGGCATGCGCAGAGCTTTGTGGGCAATTTCATTTCAGAATGAAGAGTTTCATGCTGGTGCTGCCGGCGGACGAGCATCAGGCTCTGATGGCCTTGCCGCAAGATCAATTTCAGACTCGCGTCACCGAGCTGCTGGCGAAGTATCAGTTGCCGAATTACCAGCAGTGAAAACGATCTGGGATTGTTGATTCAGCCTAACCACTAGGAGATTAGAGATGTCAGGTGAAACGCACGAAGCAGTGCACCGTCACGAGGCGCCCACGAGCTTCATTCGTAAGTACATCTTCAGCCTGGATCATAAAGTCATCGGCATCCAGTACATCGTGCTGGCGCTGGTCGCGGTGCTGGTGGGCATGACGATGTCCTTGCTGATGCGCATGAATCTTTCGTGGCCGCTTACGCACTGGCCGATCCTCGGAACGCTCTTTCCGACCGGTGCGCCGGGCGGCATTATGAATCCCGATTTTTATCTGTCGCTCGTGACCATGCACGGAACGATCATGGTTTTCTTCGTTCTCACCACCGCGCCCCAGGGCGGCTTTGGAAATTACTTTCTCCCCATTCAGATTGGCGCGGAAGACATGGCGTTTCCGTTTCTGAACATGATGTCGTTTTGGGTAACGCTGGTCGGGTTCATCGTCTTACTCGCGGCCATCTTTGTTGAGGGCAATACGACGATCGCTAACTCGGCACTCGGAGTGGCGTTGGGCGGCGCCAGTGGCGCCACGGTGGGGCCGATTGGAGGGTGGACTGGCTATGCGCCTTTAAGCGCCGTTGGCATGGCGGCCGGGCCGGGCGAGGGCGCCGGCATGAACCTTTGGATAGTAAGCATCGCGATCTTCTGCGTTGGTTCGTTGCTTGGAGCGCTTAACTTCATCACGACGCTGCTCAACATGCGCACGCGGGGAATGAGTCTCATGCGCATGCCCCTGACCTGCTGGGCCTGGTTCACAACCGCGGTGCTGGCGCTGCTCTCATTTCCAGTGCTGCTCGCCGGCGGCATTCTGCTCCTGCTCGATCGGACTGTGGGGACGAGCTTCTTCATTCCGGGCGGGTTGGTATTCGGCTCGTCGGTGCTGACGACGCACACCGGCGGCTCGCCGATTCTTTGGCAACACTTATTCTGGTTTTTCGGTCACCCTGAAGTTTACATCGCCATCCTGCCCGGCATGGGTGCTACCTCCCACATCCTTTCGACCTTTGCTCGCAAACCCGTCTTCGGCTATCGGGCCATGGTGTTTGCGATCTTTGCGATCGGTCTGCTGGGATTCTTCGTCTGGGGTCATCACATGTTCATCAGCGGCATGAGCCCCTACTCGGCGATGACCTTCTCGATTCTGACGCTTTCGATCGGCGTGCCTTCGGCAGTGAAAACATTTAATTGGCTCGGCACGTTATGGGGCGCAAAGATTCGCTTCACGACCCCGATGCTCTTCGCCATTGGCTTCGTTTCGCTGTTTGTTGCTGGTGGGATTACCGGTTTGGTGCTGGGCCAGACGTCGCTTGACCTGCCCGTGCACGATACTTACTTCGTGTTGGCACACTTCCACCTGGTAATGGGCGTGGCATCGATCTTCGGCATGTTCGCCGCCATCTACTTCTGGTTCCCGAAGATGTTTGGCCGCTTTATGAATGATCGGCTCGGCAAGCTTCATTTCTGGATAACTTTCGTCGGCGTCTACTGCATCTTCGTTCCCATGCATACGATGGGCATGGTGGGTATGCCACGCCGTTATGCACAGTTTACAGAATATAGGTGGCTCGACACGCTTCACCCGCTGGTAGTCTTCGTTTCCATCGCCGCGATCGTTACAGTGCTCACGCAGCTTCTGTTTTACTTCAATCTGGTCTGGAGCGTTTTCAGGGGTAAGAAGGCTGGTACAAATCCGTGGGAGGCGACTACCCTTGAGTGGACTACAGCGAGCCCGCCGCCACATGACAATTTTGCCGGCGTTTTGCCGGTCGTTTACCGCGGCCCGTATGAGTTTGCTGTACCTGGAGCTGCAAACGATTTTGTTATGCAGACGGAGCCCGATGCGGAATCGCCGGTAACTGAAGGGGTAGGTGGTAATGGCCACAACGGTAGGCACTAGGCCTCTAACAAAAACAGGAATCGGTGGCGGACCGAAATCTCGCGGTCCGAATGGCAATGGTTCGCCCAAGCGAAATGGCCATGATCGCGCCTTTCCCGATCTTAATTCCGCGGCGAACCGTTATCGCATCGGGATGTGGGTTGGGCTCGCCTCAATCCTGATGTTGTTTACGGCTTTGAGCAGCGCATACATTGTGCGCGCCGCTTCAGCGAACGATTGGCAGCCGCTCACCATGCCCCGCATCCTGCTGTTGAGTACGACATTGATTCTTATCAGCAGCGGCACGCTCGAAGCCGCACGGCGCAAGTTGAAAGACGCGTCGAGCAATGCACATGGGCGTTGGCTGCTGGTAACTGTGGCCCTGGGAATTGGATTCCTGACTTCGCAACTGCTTGCCTGGCGGCATCTCGTGCGACAGGGAATCTATGTTGCCAGTAATCCGCACAGCTCTTTCTTTTATCTCTTGACTGCCGCCCACGGCGTGCACTTGCTGGGAGGCTTGGCCGCGCTTGCCTACCTTCTACTTCGCACTCGCGCACCACAGGGCGATCCTTTGGCCGTGGCGAAGTCTCAGGCTGGCGCCGACGCCGTAACCCTTTACTGGCATTTCATGGATTTTTTGTGGCTCTACTTGTTCGTGCTGCTGTTCTTTGTGCGCTAAAACGATTGTCAGAACCGCCTGCGTTAGCGGGCGGCCCAGCGTTGTGCAGTTGATACAAAGCCGCCCGCTCACGCAGGCGGTTCTGACAAGCTACTTTCTTTTTGGAGGTGACAGGTGAGTACTGAAGCACGCGCAGTACATTTTTCGGCGGACGACTGGGGCGGAGGTGTGCACCCCTATCGCGTTGGTCATCGCAAGCTCGGGATGTGGTTGTTCATTATTTCCGACTCATTGACGTTCTCCGCGCTGCTGATTGGCTATAGCTACCTGCGCGCGTCAAACGTCTGGCCCACGCCGTTTCCTTTCCGTCCGAGCATCCTCTTTTCGTCGGTCATGACTTTCTGTCTGCTTTCGTCCAGCTTGACGATGGTCTTTGGCGTCTCGGCGTCGAGCCGCGGAGAAAAGGCGGCGGCACGCAAATGGATTCTGGCAACGATGTTCTTCGGCGCGGCTTTCGTTGTGCTCCACCTTATCGAGTGGAACCATTTGATCGGTGAAGGTCTGCGGCCGTTTAGTTTGCCGGCTCACTGGGTATCTACCTTCACCACGTCAGATGGAAGATTGCCCACGCCCCTGTTTGGCGCCACCTTCTTTACTATCACCGGCCTGCACATGTTCCACGTCGCCACCGGCATTATTTATTTGGGAGTAGTGGCCGCGCGGGTGAAGAAAGTGAATCACGAGGACATCGAGATCAGCGGTCTTTACTGGCACTTTGTCGATCTCGTCTGGATGTTTGTGTTCCCGCTGATTTACATCCTGTCGGTCGATGTCGGTGGTCATTTGGCAAAGTAGTCGCTTGCTGGAGCTTGGAAGCGGAGGAATCGAGAATGAGCGCACACGTGGAAGAACATTTTGCCGGCAGCAATAAGCTGTTTACTTCGATCTGGGTTTGGCTGCTGCTGCTGACGCTGGTTGAGATCGGCCTTGCTTACAAACCAATGCCAATCAAGTTCATGTTGACGATCCTGCTCGGCCTTTCAATCATTAAGGCAGCACTGATCGTGGCCTACTTCATGCACTTGAAGTTTGAGCGCTTGAGTTTGATTTTGACCATCGTGCCGGTGCTGGTGATGTGCATCTGCCTCCTTTTTGTATTCTTTCCCGATAGTTTCAGATCGGCAGGCTTACGCTACGAGTTTAAA
>JBGPYG010000398.1:0-3447 GCA_041493085.1 Pyrinomonadaceae bacterium
AGGTAGCTATGGCCGAATGCGTTGAACGCTTCCGGTCCGACTTTGGCAAGGTCTGCGTAGATCGGGTAGAGCGTGAACTGACCGCCCCAACCCATCGCCACGCTGTACCAAGCCAAGGCCACCCCAATCAGCAGGAGGCCGTCGGTGACCCTGGTCGGCTCGCCAGGCTTGGCGTCACTGGCTGCCGCTGACCTTGGATGACGGATAACGTGCCATACCCATCGCACCGCAGCAGCAAGGGTTAGCAGCAGGAACGCCGCGAGCATCAAGAGAAAAACGATGAAGATTGGTGACATTGACTCCTCCAGTAACTCCAAGTTTCGCCCCGCAACGCAATCAGGCGCCTAACGTCCAGTTGACCGGGCGGCGCGAATTCACGCAAGCCCGGTCGAAGCAATTCAAGTTACAAAACACGCTGCCGCCGCTCCGGTCCAACGATTTGTTCGACCGCGCCGTTAACCAAGGCGCATATCATTGATGAAGTGCGAATCCTCGGTAAAGTTTGTGACACCGGTTATGTCTACAATGATTGCACGAACCGTCTCCGCAACTTGCGCTCGCGTCCAGGTCCTCTGTTCGCGTTTGAAACTGTGTGGGCTGTGCAACAGCAAGTATTCCACAAGCCCGCCGAGTGTTCTGAAACCCCGGCGAAAATCGGTCTTCAGCGGACGAGTAACGACAGAAGCAACAAATCCGAACAGAAGCGCGATCACGATAGCGAGTTCAACCTTCAGAGACAACGAGAACTTTGGCATTACGTAGAAGGCGCAGAAGCCGAACAGAACGATGCTGCCAAAGAGCAAATAAAAGAGCCAAAGTGGTCGTGACAGATTAGGCAAAGCGGCACCGCCAATTTCTGTTTTGAGTCCGCTCCAAACGAGTTTCCGGTTTTGTTTAGGAATGAGTTGTTGTAAAGACGTATCGGGACGGAAAGCACGACGGGGCATTTGTAAGCGGTTCGAGAAGCCGCGACGCAAAAAGTAAAAGGCCTGCTGGGATAAACAAGCAGCCTCCGCGCCAACGGCCACCTGCGTCATGATGTAGTCCGTTACCTCATGAGGAGTAGTCATACGAGTGGCGACCTCGTCCGAGATGGTGATCCCGAACGCTTCCTCAAACCTGATCACTAGTTCAACTGTTTCAAGTCCCATGGCGTCACGTTAGCGGTCAACTATATATTATCCCGCTAGACCTTGATAATAACGTCCCGGTGGTATTATCTGCCTCTTGCTTGATAATAACGTTTTGGCAAGGTATCAAGTAAGCCATCCTCTTCATCGCAAATCACAGGACTAATTCTATAGCTGCTCCGCGCCGGTTAGATCGGGTTAGAACCTCAGCGAATCTGAGTGCCTCGTAAACGAGTGTTCTCCAGGAGTTCTCGCATATTTGCCTTAAATCTCAAATCAGAACCGCGAGCGGTCGCGACCGGGTTCTGGATTCAACCTGGAAACAGACCTTAGATCGCCTCGTGTAAAAGCGAGTAACAAACTTGATTGAGTACACGCATCCGGTCGCTACCGCTCCCGGTTCTGATTTGAGTGTCGCTCTCAATTCGAGGTTCTCGCATAGCTTATTGACTTGCTGCTGTCTTTAGCATACAAACCAAGCGCTCTTCCCATCTCCGGCAGAGAAAAGTGATACCAATGAAATCAATTTTAGCAGTCGCAACTCTTATCGCAATGTTGTCCTTGTGTAACCTGACCGACAAATCGAAGCCGGAAGCGACGCCGAGTCCTGACAAATCAAGCAGCGCCGCAACAGATCGCGAAGCGGTGACGGTGGAGTTGATGAAGCTCGAGTATGAGATGACTACGGCCAGCTTAAACGGCGATATTTCAACTTTGGCGCCTCATATCGCCGACGACTACTCCGGCACCACCTTCGATGGCAAGGTTCAAAACAAGAACCAGCTCCTGGCCGCTACGAAGCCCGACAGATTCACCAAGTCGTGGAAGATTACGGACGGTCGGTTAACCAGCCTGGATGAAGATTCGGCCGTCTTGAGTTACGTGCAAACTCAAACTGCCCGAAACGGCCGCACCGCCCGCGCCCGCATTACCGATACTTTTGTAAAACGGGATGGACGCTGGCTGGTCAAGTCGGAGCAGCAAACGCTCATGAGATAGTCCACGCTTACAAATATTTTATTGCCGAGTTCGCTGCACGCATCTCCATCATTGAAAGTGCTGAGTGCTTGTTAGACTGAGAAATCGAATCTAAGACACCACCCACAGTTCCGACTGCTGCTCGGTCGGTTAAGGTCAGAGTTTTTTCGCCACCTGGCCCACCCGAATGAGCCCCGGTTGAACGACCCTGGCGTTGATGCCGCGCAGGTGAAGCTCTCTCCCGACCGCTGAATTCACAAACTTCATTGCGTCGAGGCCAAAACGGGAAACGAATTTCTTGCAGCCCGTATGAGGTGGAGGCGTGACTTCAATCACAGCTGAACCGATTGCCAGTTGTGTTCCGGCAGGCAAGTTTTCAGCGCTCAAATCCATGTCGATATAAAGCTGATCGCCGGCGAGTTGCCAGCGATCTCTATCCTGTGCCACCAGCGCAGCGACGCGCGCATTCATGATGTTGAGCTGCATGTCAGGATTCGCAGACCCATCCGTCGTACGGGAACTGCCGCGCGTCTTCCAACAATCACCGATCAGCCCTTCTGCCGGGTGAAGTTCACCTTTTTCTAAAACTTCGCGCTCCTCGATCCGCGGCCGTCGCACAATCAACTGCAACACGCCTTCATCCTTGGGCGCTCGGCGGATCTCATCCAGGCCCGCTTCCAGTTCTGACATCGTTAAATGTCTGACGCCGACACTCATCAAGAATCCTTTCTCTACCGGGTCGGGCCGTTACGCTGGCCGCCGATCTTCAACGCATAATCAACCATTCGCTGACACGGCTTCAACTCTCGATCACCCAAACTCACTTCGCGGCGCGGATTGCTCTGCGCCAACTCGGCCCGCCGCGATGTCCGCCTGGAAATAGTTCTCCCCGCGCATTGGAGTCCCCGCCAGACGGCGCAACATCGCGATCTGTCCAACGTGTGTTAGTGCGTCTGCGATTGGTCCTTGAAATAGCTTTTGCGGCGAGCAAGCCAATGGCTCCGGAGACGCGAGATACCGATCAAACTCCTCCAGCGCCGCGAAGAACCGCTCAACTTCCTGCTCCCATGTCTCTGGCTTCGCGTTATTCCACGCCTGCTTTCCTTTGGCAATCGATAGCCCCCAGTCCAGCAGATCGCCGATGTGCGCAAGAATTTCGAGCGGTGTACGGGTTTTCTCGCTCGCGCGGTAAGTGGTGAAGTCGACGCCTGCATCACGCAGTGTCTTCCCACCACGGTAAGCCAGCGTTGCTACGGTGTGTCGCAATAGTTCTCGTGCAGGGTCACTTTCCGATGTCATCGAGTCAGCACCTCTTTGATTTCAAACTAGACTTGAGCAT
>JBGPYG010000296.1:0-5419 GCA_041493085.1 Pyrinomonadaceae bacterium
GAACCACCTGCGTCAGCGGGTGGTTGTCAGAACCACCTGCGTCAGCGGGTGGTTGTCAGAACCACCTGCGTCAGCGGGTGGTTGTCAGAACCACCTGCGTCAGCGGGTGGACCGTGGCGTTAGGCCACCCGCTGACGCAGGTGGTTCTGACAATCCTACTCAAACCTGACGGAAACTAGCTTCGAAACGCCGACTTCCTGCATTGTCACGCCATAGAGAGCGCGCGCCATCTCCATCGTGCGCTTGTTATGAGTAATGACAATGAACTGCGTGTTTGCCGACATCTGCGCGACCTTGTCAGTGAATCTGCCGACGTTGGCTTCGTCAAGCGGCGCGTCGACTTCGTCGAGCAAACAGAACGGCGAAGGCCGGTAGTGAAAGATTCCCAGAACCAACGCCAGCGCCGCCATCGCTTTCTCGCCACCTGAAAGCAAGAGCACATTTTGTAGCCGCTTGCCGGGAGGCTGGGCAATCACGTCGATGCCGGATTCGAGCACATCATCAGCTTCAATCAAACTCATCTCGCCCTTGCCGCCGCCGAAAAGTTCCTGGAAGAGCTCGCTAAAGTTCTTGTTTATCTGCTCGAAGGCGTGACGGAATCTCTCGCGCGAGCGTCGTTTGATTTCGCGCAGCGCTTCCTCAGTCGAAGAAATGCTGTCAACGATATCCTGGCGCTGCGTTGTCAGGAACAACAAGCGCCCTTCGTTTTCGGCCAACTCTTCGAGGGCCATCATGTTGACCCCGCCAAAGCCTTCAATCCGCGCTCGCAACTCTTCTACGCGCGCCTGGGCTGCTTCAAGATCAAATTCATCATCGACGGGCTGCTCTCGCGCCAGATCTTCAAGCGACTGATTCAACTCGGCCGCGCAATTCTCGCGAACAAATGTCAGGCGAGCCTGCGCTTCGGCGCGTTGCACTTCGATACCTGCTCGCAGGTCGCGCACTTCCGCCGCATGCTTATTTAGGTCGGATAATTGTTCAGCCAGGGCATCGGCCTGTTGGCGTGCTTCCTCAAGGCGAGTGCTAAGCGCGGCGATGGCCTGCTCTTCTTTTTCCTTCTCCGCGGCGACGGTACTCGCCTGGTATTCGAGATCCGCAATTGACTCGCGCAGAGCTGCGATGCGCTCGGTCATTTCCACCAACTCCAGACGGTGACGCTCAACTCGATTCGCAAGGTCCGCGTATTCGGCTTCCATGCGACGCAGTTCCGCGGCCGTGCCACGTCTTCGTTCAGTTGCCGCCGCCGCTGCGGCTCGCTGTCCACCCAGGCCTTCGCTTTCGCTCTCTGCTGCTCGGCGTGCTTCGGCTAGCAGAGACGTGGCGGTAGTTACCGTAATAGTCGCAGCGACGCGGGCCGCCTCCGCTTCTTCAGCATCAACAATCGCGGTCGTGCGACGCCTCTCGACTTCATACCGTTCCTGTGCAACTCGCGCCGCGTCATCGGCAACGACGCGCAGGTGGCGTTCAGCGCGTTCTATCTCGTGGGCAAACCCGGTTGCCGTCACTTCTCGCGCCATTGCCTCTCGTTCTTCGCGGCCGATCGCTTCATTCAAAATCAATACGGCGTCTTCAAGGCCCACCAAACTTGCGCGCGCTTTCCTGGCTAAACCTTCAGCGGAGTTAGACTCAGCCTGCAAAACTTCAGCGCGCGCTTCCAGTTCTCGCAACTCTCGTTTGAAAGTCAGCAGCCCAGCACCTTCTTCGAGTGCGCGGGCATCTCCAGCGCTGACGAATTGACCGCTTGCTACCCAGTCGCCGTTTAGTGTTACAAAAACTTCGCCCGTCGCGAGCGACTTCGTCATCGCATCGTCAAGGTTAGCGGCAAGGCGGGCATTCATCTTCTCGGGCAAGGTGCGATTGAGAACGGATAACAGTTCCCGCGGCGCTCCGAGCAGATCTGAAATCTTCAGGTCCTCGGCTATGGTCTCGCTTGCAAAAGAAATTGAAAGCGCGGGGCGCTCCTGAATTTCGCAGGCCAAAGCATTGAGTTGTGCGTTGATCTCGTCGCTTCCGCCGTGAAGCCCAGCCACCAAAAAGCTCGCGCGCCCACCGTTGTTTTCCCGCAACCACTGAGCGGCACGAGCGGCATCATCGGGCGTCGGCACAACGATCGATTGCAACGACGAACCAAACACACCCTCAACGGCGCGTTCCCATTTAGCCTCAACGTTGAGCGCGTCGGCGAGCGTGCCAATAAAATGGAAGTCGCGCGGCGCGCTGTCCTGCGAAAACATCAACTGCACAGCCGAAGAATAGTAGGCACGTCGATCGTCAAGTTCTTTCAAACTCTCGAGACGGTGCTTCGTTCTGGAATACTCATCACGAACGCGGGTCAGCTCTGCTTCAGTATCACTGACGGATTCATGACCCTGAACCACAGCATCGACGGCTCGTTCGCGCTCGGCATGCAGCGTGGAGATGTGCTCTCTGGCCGCATTGATCTCTTTGCTGAACGCATCAGCTTCCGCCTGGTGTTCAGCGTGTTGCGCGGCGGCACGTTCACCTTCACGCGCCAGACCTTCTGCCTGAACACCAAGGCGCTCGAGAGTCCCTTCGAGTTGGCGTGCAATTTCGCGCAGTCGCTCGGCAACGGCCGTGTGCTTGAGTAAGTCTGCTCGCGCACTTTCGATCTCCCCTTCCGCCTTTGAGGCAATGGAGAGCTTCTCGGCGTACGACTCTTCTGCTGTTCTTAGACTGGCCACACTCTGATCGGCTTCGGTTCTAAGTCTGGCATCATCTTCCTGAAGACGTTTGCATTCGGCCTCGACAAGAATTAACCGCTCTGAGAGGGCATCGATTTCCGCGCCCACCTCATTCTTACGCTTATCAAGGGAAATGACCTGCTCTTCCTGATAGGCGCGTTCTCTGGTCTGGCGGTCGCGACGAAGGACAGCCTCGGCAGCGGCAGCGCGCGTCGCGGCCAGCTCATCTTCGGTTTTGCGTGCCTCGTGAGTTGCACCGCGAGCAGCCTCTTCCTGCCTCGCCAAGTCGTCGGCGACGCTGCGTTCCATGGCGGTGGCTTCGTGCAGCTTTGCCTCGGTTTCAACGAGCAGCGTCGTAAGCTTTCGATCCTCGGCAACGAAGACATGACGCAACAGCTCGCGCAATTCTTCGCGAAAGACGTGATACCGCCGCGCCTTCGCAGCCTGGCGGCGCAAGCTGTTTACCTGGCGATCTATTTCGGAAATGATGTCGGAGATTCGGGAAAGATTTGAACGCGCGGAATCGAGTCGTGCTTCCGCGGCGCGCTGGCGCACGCGAAACTTAGTGATCCCGGCCGCCTCTTCAATGATCGTGCGACGATCCATTGGCTTCGCGGAGAGAATCTGACCAATGCGACCTTGCTCGATGATGGCGTAATGCCCGCCGGCTAAGCCCGTTCCGGAGAAGAGATCCTGAATGTCGCGGAGGCGGCAGGGTCTGTCGTTCAAAAGGTATTCGCTCTCGCCGGAGCGATAAAGACGACGCGTGACCGATACGGCTTCGCCGGGAGCAAACTCCAGTGCCAGGTTTCTCCGCCGCCAGTGTCGTTTGTGTTGAGTTTTCGGCGTTGCACCTGACTCGCCTGTCGGGCTCGTAGCGTCTGCGGATTCTTCAATGCCGCCGTCAGTTGCAACGACTTCCAGAGGTGCAGACTCCGTGGCCATCCCTTCGATGGCAATTGCTTCCGGAGTTTCCTCATGGCCCTTTGCCGTCTCTACGGGAATAACCTCATCAATATCGATGATCTGTTCATCGATCCGTTCGAGGGAGGAATCGATGTCCTCAATGTCAGGCTCATGCTCAATAACCTCGTCGCGCACCATGTGCATGACGACTTCAGCCATGCCACTCGGTGGGCGGTTTCGCGAGCCCTGAAAGATGACATCCTGCATGGCGCCACCGCGCAGGTGCTTGACTCGTTGCTCGCCCAAAACCCAGGCTATTGCATCCGCGACATTGCTCTTGCCGCAGCCATTTGGCCCGACAATGGCGGTGATTCCTTCACCGGTAAGGAGAATTTGGGTGTAGTCCGCGAAGGATTTGAAACCGGTAATCTCGAGGCGTTTCAGTTTGAACATGCGAGAAATCGTCTGTTATTGCTTAAGCCAGGCTCCAGAATACCCGAATTCGGGAAGGCTATGCACGGGCGTGCCAATATAAGTGGGGTTTGCTTAGAATGTCAACCAAAACTTGAGGTTAGCTAACTTTAATGAAGCAGTCAGCAAAGTTAACTGACTACGCTTAAGTTTGATGCGGGCTGAGATGCGGGAGGGGTCTAATCCCGCCGGTTCCAGACGCGATGCTCGCCGGTAAGCCTTCTAGCAGGCTGCGGAAAAACTAGTCGTAGCCACTGAGACCTGGGAGACCGGAGAGACCTATTGAAAACAAAGAGAGGACGTGTTTATTGGCATTTCTGATTATTTCTGATCGGTATTCTCTCCGTGACTCTGTGCCTCTGTGGCTTGATTTGCTTTTTTCAGCAGCTGCTAGGGGGTCGGCGACGCTTTGCGGGACATCATTAGTTCAATTCCCTTGCGAATCCCGTCTGGAGTGGTGGCTTCTGGTCGTAGCTGCCGGCCGTCCAGGAGTATGGTTGGAGTTCCATTAAT
Organism: Pyrinomonadaceae bacterium; assembly: GCA_041493085.1. Taxonomy (GTDB): domain Bacteria; phylum Acidobacteriota; class Blastocatellia; order Pyrinomonadales; family Pyrinomonadaceae; genus PSRF01. Next base: position 4,593 of record JBGPYG010000296.1, read on the forward strand.
GCCAAGTTCGGCGGCCGCGTCCTGGTCGGCTTCCAGGCGCATTTGTACCTGCCTATCTCCAAGATCACTACCGAAACGTGCTGTATCCAAACCAAGGTCGCTCGCAAATTTCCAAAAGATGGGTTGGGGATTGATGTCGTCCTTCCATAAATCCTGATTCTCGTATAGCAGGTCATGCATCTCCCAAAAACGGTTTTGCATCCGGGCGGCCTCGGCAGCCTTCGCTGCCGCCAGCGCATTCTTGTGAAGGGCGGGCAGAGGCAAATTTCTGAAAACGAAATTGAGATTGGGACCGTACTCTTGCTTCAGCTTTTTGAGAGTGGGATGAAGCGCGCCACAAGGCGGACACTGATAATCACCAAACTCTTCGAGCGTTACGACGGCATCCGCTGGAAGTTTGCGATCCGGTTGCGCACTTGTCGGGGTCGACGAAGGGCTCGTTGGCGTGGCGGTGAAAGGGTTTTTATTCCGACCCGACCGCAGCAGGCGAGTTCCGCCAACGACTGCGATCAGAAGCACGATCGCTATGATTAGAAAGGGACGATACTTTTGCATTAGCTGGTCAAGCACCTACTACGCTGGGGTTCCACGAGAACGTAATCTAACACATCGCGCCAATGTCTTTGAATTACACCCTTAGCAACTCCGGGTAGTGTCCTAATTTCGGTTTTCTCTGTGTAACCTCCGTGTTCTCTGTGCCTCTGTGGTGAACAATCGCTAATAAAGATTCACCACAGAGTCACAGAGAACACAGAGGACCCACAGAGATTAGTTCAAACCAGGACACTACCAAGTTGGGCCATATTCGTATCGCTTGTTGCAGCATC
>JBGPYG010000035.1:0-15731 GCA_041493085.1 Pyrinomonadaceae bacterium
CGGCCAAGCTTGGAGTCGACGGCCTTATAGACAGTTCCCTGCCCGCCCGCACCGAGCTTCTCGAGAATCTTGTAATTCCCTAACGTTGTTCCAACCATGAGGCAAATTGCTTTCGCCTTATTTAACTCCCAACCCTCGCTACACCGCAACCTGAAAGAGATCCATTCAGATTTTCACCCGACGGGAAAATCTAATAGAGCACTAACGATCCGCAGCCTCCCTTTACACCTCAGCGCGCGTTTCGTAAACTGGCCTGCCCAGGCCCACTGGCTACCTCAGTAATCATCAGTAGACCCAGGAGAACTAAATGCCCCGCCGCTCGATATTCTTTCTCATAGTGCTAGTTCTTATTTTTTGCTTTGCTCAACTCAATCACTCCGGCTCGACTAACGCTCAGAGCCAATCTCGCGAACAGCCTGCGCCCAAGCCTGTAACCACCGAAAAGACACCACCTCAGGAGAAAGCTCCCGACTATTCGCAGGAAGCGATTGTTCTTGAGCAACTCAAGATGTTTTATCGCTTCGAAAAAGACGGGACGGGTCAGCGGGAGCTAAGCGTCCGCGTGCGGATCCAGACTGAAGCCGGGTTGGAAAGGTTCGGCCAACTGATATTCCCATACAGCTCGGCCAACGAGAATTTTGACGTCGACTTCCTGCGCGTCCGAAAAGCGGATGGTACCGTCATCAACGCCGCCGCCAGCGACATTCAGGATCTCACTGCGCCAATAGCGCGTGAAGCTCCGGTTTACACCGATCTGCGGCAGAAGCACGTGACAGTGCGTGGGCTGCGTCCTGGAGATGTGCTGGAGTATCACGTTGTTTGGCGCGTGCACACGCCGCTCGCTCAGAACAACTTCTGGCTTGAACAGGACTTTTCCAACCCGGAATCTTTGATCACGCTCGACGACCAGCTTGAAGTAAACATCCCGCGCGACAGCAAGGTGAAATTGAAAACGGCGCTGGGTTTCGATCCAAGCATCAAGGAACAGGCCGAACGTCGCATCTATACCTGGAAGTACACAAATCTCAAACGGGAAGACAAAGACGAAAAAGCAGAAGCGGCAAAGAAGAAAGACGATGACGACGAGCCAAAGCCACCGCAAATCCAAATGACTACATTTCAGAGTTGGGATCAGGTCGGGCAGTGGTACGCAGGATTGGAACACGACCGGATCGTTCCTGATGAAAAGATCCGTGCTAAGACAGAGGAACTAGTGCGCGGCCGCAATAGCGATAAGGATAAGATCGAAGCGCTTTACGAATACGTGTCGAAGAACTTCCGCTACGTCAGTCTATCTCTGGGCCAGGGGCGCTATCAGCCCCACGCGGCGGCTGACGTTTATGCGAACCAGTATGGCGACTGCAAAGACAAACACACGCTGCTGTCGTCCATGCTAATTGCGGCGGGACTGCGCGCTTATCCGGCGTTGATGAATTCATCCCGTAAGATCGATGCGGACGTACCCTCGCCGGGACAGTTTGACCACGTCATCACAGCTATCCCGCTGGCCGGCGAAACGCTCTGGATGGACACGACCTCCGAGGTGGCGCCGTTCAGGCTCATAGCCCCACAGTTGCGCGATAAGAAGGCGCTCCTGGTGCCTGCCGATGCTCCGGCCCGGCTGGAAACCACCCCTGCCGAGCCCCCATTTCTCTCAACGGAAGTTTTGCAGATGGAGGGCCAGGTTAATGAACTCGGCAAATTGTCCGGGCACACCCACTTGGTCGTCCGGGGCGATGCCGAACTGCTTTTCCGGCTCATGTTTCGCAGAACACCGAAGAACGACTGGAAAAATCTTCGTTACTACCTCTCACTGGTCAGCGGGATTAGAGGCCAGGAAGTCAGCGAAATAAAACCCAGCGAGCCCGCCGCCTTTGAAAAGCCATTCGAAGTGGACTACGACTTCACCAGCGATGACTTTCTCGATTGGTCGAGCAGGAGGGCGAAACTTGCTATTCCGCTTCCCTCGTTGCACCTGGCCCAGGTCGACGCCGACAAACAGGAGAGTTCCAAACCTTTTCAGTTGGGCCCACCAATCGATATTACCTACCGCATAAGACTCTCGCTGCCGAGTCAGTACCAGACGCGCCTGCCGTTGCCGCTGACAGTAAGCCGCGACTACGCGGACTACAGCTCGACTTACAAGCTGGAGGGTAACACTCTGGTGGCGGAGCGAAAGTTACGCTTGCGCCAGCATGAGCTGCCCGCGGCGCGGGTGCAGGATTACCGCGCGTTTGTTGCCGCGGCACGCGCTGACGAGGCGCAAACTATTTCCATGGAAACAAGCGTGGCAGGCACGCCGACAATTCCTGAGTTAGTGAAAGTCGAGGAGATGATTCAGGCCGCCCAGGCAGCCGCGAAAAACGAAAATTACCCGTTGGTTGAACAGTTGCTTAAGCGCGTACTAGAAAAAGAGCCGAAACACAAAGAGGTGCGCCGGCAGTTGGCCTGGGCGCTGTTCGCGCAACGTAAGTTTGACGAAGCCATCACCGCGCTGCGCGAGCAAACCGCTATCAATCCCTTCGACGACTATTCTTACAACCTGCTCGGCCGCACCTTCTGGCAGCAGCAGAACTATGCAGAGGCTGAGAAGGCGTTTCGCAAGCAGATTGAAATAACCCCGTTGGACCAGTCGTCACACCGAAATCTCGGGCAGATGTTGGTTGACTGGCGTAAATACAAAGAGGCCGTGCCGGAATTGGAACAAGCGATTTCTTTGGACCCCGAAGAAGAGTCTCTTTACGTAAGTTTAGGTCGCGCCTATCTCAACCTCGGCGAGACGACCAAAGGAACTGAAGCTTTCGACAAGGCGGTGAAGCGCGCCCCGGGACAGAGCGTGTGGAATGACGTGGCCTACTTTCTTGCCGTCGGTAACGTACAGCTCGACAAAGCCCAGCAGTATGCGGAATCAGCGGTCACGGCAGTCGCGACTGACTTAAGAAACGTCGAATTGGAAGGGCTGACGTTGGAGAACCTTCAGAATGTGAGCAGCTTGTGCGCCTACTGGGACACACTCGGCTGGGTCCACTTTCAGAAAGGCAATATTGATCTGGCGGAGAGATACATCAACGCCGCCTGGGCCCTGGAGCAACACAGCGAGGTTGGTTATCACCTGGGGCAAATATACGAGAAGCGTGGCAAGAAAGAAGAAGCGATTCACATGTATGCGCTGGCGACCGCTGCTGACCATCTCGTGCCAGAAGCGCGAGAAAGTTTGTTCAGGCTGGCCGGCAAAGAAAAGAGCGAGACGCTCTGGAAGCAGGCCGATGCCGAGCTGAGAGATTACCGGACAATAAAACTCGGCGCACCGACTGCGAGCGTGAAAGGCACCACGGAAGCACAATTCTACGTCGTGCTAACTCCTGGCCCGTCACGAAGCGCGCAGGTAACGGCGGTGAAGTTCATTCGTGGAGACGAGAAACTGCGTCCGCTCGCCGCCCTGCTAAAAGGCGGCAACTTCAATTTCATTTTCCCTGATGAAACAGCAACCAAGGTAATCCGTCGCGGAACACTCTTCTGCCAGCCAAGCGGCGCTCAGTGCTCGTTTCTTATGTTGAGTCCGGAATTTATTTCTTCAGTGGACTGACGCCCGCGTGGAAGCTCGATCGTTATAGTGGAAGGCGATGGCGCAAAGGGAAAGGCTCGGCAGAAGTCGAGTTACCAACGCAAGCTAATTTCTATGTCGCGATGACAGGCTGCCTATCGGTTCATGCATTGCAGCCGCGAGCCTGGGTTGTTGGAAGCAGCGAAATTAGCGGCAACAAGAAGAAATCTCATGATCTTCAACATCCCTCTGAACGACATAGACGAGGCCCTGCTTCACGGGCTCGTCGGAACGCTTGAGGATAGACAGATAGAATTCAAGGAAGTACTGCCCAGTAGAAACCCAAATCACATCATTGAGAAGTTTCTGAAACCGATCTCAGCTATGGCTAACACGCTGGGCGGTGATGTTCTATTTGGCGTCAGAGAAGCACGGAATTCAGATGGGCATACTGTCGCCAATGCAATTGTTGGGATTGCGGGGGGAGATCCAGACGATGTTGTTCAACGTTTGGAGAATCTCATCCGAACGAGTGTCGATCCCCGCATTGTTGGGCACACAATTCGTCCGGTGCGATTGAACACAGGGAGCTTCGTCTTGTCCGAGTACCCAAGAGCTGGAATGCCCCTCACGTGATCCAGCATGGAGATCATTGGCGCTTCTATTATCGAAACTCGGCGGGAAGCCACCCCATGGACGTCACGGAGCTTCGCCGCGCATTCACCCTTGCTGATACGGTGTCACAAAGGCTCGAGGGCGTCCGGTTAGAGAGGCTTGCCACAATAGCTGGGGATGAAAGGCTGGCGACTGGCGGAACTATCGTTCTTCATCTACAGCCCCTTGATTCGCTAGACCCGGAAAACGTCGTGGACTTTCTGCGTGCCAGGCAGGATATTACAAGATTGTTCTTGATCTATCATTGTGCTCCCTATCTGAATGATTCTCGCTTTATCAATGATTACCGAACGTCGGTGAATTTTGATGGGTTGTTATCGGTGATTGAGCGCAACCCAGCGCTAGGTTATGTTCAGCTTTATCGTAGCGGTGTAATTGAATCCGTTGACACGATTCTCTTGGACGGGGATTTTGGGGAAGTTCCTTGCATACCCGGAACGAATTTTGAGCAAAAAATAGTTGATGCCACATTGCGTTATCTGGGCTTGCTCAGGGATCTTGAGGTTAGGTCGCCCGTGCTGGTGAACTTGTCGTTATTAAGGGTGAGAGGGTATACCATGCGACATACCACTGAAGAGTTTGGCGGCACGCGTACTGCCGCTACCCGGGGAAGCATTGATCGAGATGACCTGCTCCTTCGAGGGAAGCTGATCCAAGCCATACCGCAGGACCTCAACGAAGAGTTCGTGAGAGATCTCTTGCGAGAGGATTTCCATGCCATTTGGAATGCTACCGGTTTCGACGGATCTCCGTCGTATGACTAGGAACCGACGTAGACTCGAATGGCCGCGACCCTAACGGGATGCTGAGAGAGCTATCCGGACTACATCGCGCTCGGAATACTGAATCGAGACTAACCAAGAATCCCTCGCCGGCGCCGCCAGAGAGGACCTCGATGATTCCTGCAATGGATCCAAATGCGAAAGAGTGGCTTCAGGCCCTTGCCTGGGCTGCAACCGCTGGCGGCGTCATCGTGGCGGTCTGGAAGTTACGATCGGATGCGCACGCGACCCGTGAGCAACGCGACCGCGATCTAAGATGGCGGCAAGCAGAAGCCGGCAAGAAGCTGAATGATGAGATGATGACCGACGTCCGGTCCCGGGCGGCGATGCAGATGCTGGATTACAGCGGTCGGACGTTCAAGTTGCCCTCAAATACGAGCTCCACAATCACTCACAGTGATCTAGCCACCGCGCTCAATTCGATGACCGCGATCAGCAACGAGAAGGATATCTACATTCGCGATTGTTTCGATAGCTTCTTTTACTACCTCGCGACGTTAGAGCACTACATTTCCTCGACCCTTATCCGCTACGAGGATGTCGCGTTCCCGATCGAGTATTACGTACCCCTTCTCGGCAAATTCAAGTCGGACGCAGAGTCGTATCTACTGAAGTACGAGCTCGTCCGAGCGCGAGCCTTTCTATCTCGTTTCCCAGCATGGGAGAGTGTAAAGTCCCGATAGCCCCGCAGGCGTTCTTCGACAAGTTGCAGATCACTCTCAGGAACGGGGAGAGGCAGCTCGCCAACCGGCCGCCTTTTCTTAAATGGGATATCTGCCTGAGCCCTCCCTTACAGTCGAGCTTCCAGCAAGCTACTCCGCAATTGACATCTGCCAAAGCATGTAGGCGTAGTCAAACGCCACTTCGTGCAGAAAATCGTAGCGACCAGATGAGCCACCGTGGCCGGCGCCCATGTTGACCTTCAGCAGCAGCGGATTATTGTCAGTCTTCATAACGCGCAGCCGGGCAACCAACTTCGCGCCTTCCCAATAAGGCACCTGGCTGTCGTTTAGCGAAACCTTCACCAGCATCGACGGATAGTTCTTGCGACCAACGTTGTCGTAGGGCGAGTACTGCTTCATGTAATCATAAGCCGCCTTCTCATTTGGATTGCCCCACTCGATGTACTCGCTGGTCGTTAGCGGCAACGACGCATCGAGCATCGTGTTGAGAACGTCGACAAAAGGAACTTGCGCCACGACCGCCTTGAATAGATCCGGCCGCATGTTGCTGACCGCGCCCATCAGCAGTCCACCGGCGCTGCCGCCCTGGATAACCAGACGGTCGCTCGAGGTGTACTTATTCTTGATGAGATATTCGGCGCTGTTGATGAAGTCGGTGAAGGTATTCATCTTCTTCATCATGCGCCCTGCTTCGCGCCACTCTTCGCCCAGCTCACCTCCGCCACGAATATGCGCGATGACGTAGACAGCGCCACGATCCAAAAGAGTCAAACGACTAGACGAGAAGGTCGGAGGAACTGAATATCCATACGATCCGTAACCGTAAAGCAACAGCGGCGCCGAGCCGTCGAGCTTGGTCTCTTTGCGGTAGACCACCGACAAAGGAATCTTAGTCCCGTCGGTGGCGTTAGCGAAGAGGCGCTCAGATTTATAATTGTCCTTGTTGAAGCCGCCGGGCACTTCCGTTTCTTTCAAGAGCGTCGCTTTGCGCGTGTTCATGTCGTAATCAAACACGGAACTCGGCGTAACCAGCGACTGATAACTATAACGCACCACCGCTGACGCAAATTCGTGATTCTGCGCGAGGGAAGCTGCATAAACCGGCTCAGGGAATTCGACGCGAAGCGTCTTATTCGTCTGGAAGTCGAGAATTTCGATCTTCTGCAAACCGCTCTCCCACTCCGACAAGACCAGGTGATTCGCAAAGAGATCGATGTCCTCAACCTTCACTGCCGGCCGGTGGGCGACGAGTTCCTTCCAATTTCCCTGGCAGGGATTGGCCACGGGTGCAGTCACCACGCGAAAGTTTTTTGCCCCTTTGTTTGTACGAATGTAAAAGAGGTCGCCGCGGTGATCGACGTTGTACTCGTGATCCGGTTCGCGCGGGCTGATTATCTTCAATTCGGCCGTGGGCGCGTCGGCCGGAAGATAGCGCCACTCGGTTGAAGTCTTGCTTTCCGAACCGAGCAAGATGACGGCCTTGTCTCGCGAGCGTCCGGTGCCAATGTCGAAGAGTTCGTCCTTCTCTTCAAAAACCAGGTCCGTCTTGTCGCTACCTAAAGCATGACGAAAGAACTTGTCCGATCGCTTCGTGACGGCGTCTTCCGTAGTGAAGAAGATGGTCTTGTTGTCAGTTGCCCAGGCTACGTTTCCTACGCGCTCGAATGTTTCCGGCAGGAGCTGCCCCGTACGCAGGTCCATGATTTGGAGTTTATATTGACGGTAACCCGTGGTGTCGGTTGAATAGGCCAACAGATTGTCGTCATCGCTTGGCACAAACGCGCCTACACTGAAAAACTTCAAACCCTTAGCCAACTCATTCTGATCCAAGACTACCTCTTCCTTAGCATCAAGGCTGCCTTTCTTCCGGCAGTTGATTGGGTACTGTTTGCCCTGCTCGGTGCGCGTGTAATAAAAATAATTCCCCCAACGATAAGGCACGCTCACGTCGGTCTCCTTGATATGGCCGACCATTTCTTTGTAAAGCTTATCCTGCAAAGCGGCGGTGGGCTTCATCATCGCCGCGGCATACGCATTCTCGGCTTCCAGATGCGCGATGACTTCCGGATTTGATTTCTCTCGCAGCCAAAAGTAGTCGTCAACCATCGTGTCGTTGTGAATCTTTGTGGTCTTGGTTTTCTTTTCAGTCATAGGTGGTCGCGGCGTGTCCGCAGCGGTATTGGATTGTGCAAAGCTGGCGCCGTTGAATACAAAAATAATCGAGAGAACTATCAATAGGCGCGCGGTCGCGGTTTCTCGTCTTTTCATCTGGAACCTCAGCTCAGAAAGCGATTAGGATGTTTTGCTGGGAGGGAGACTTGCATTCGTTGTTTGTTAACAGCGCACGGCCGCTAATCATGGACCGTTCAACCGCGCGGCGGATCGCCCCAACCCGATCCCTTGTACTTACCGTCTTCAACAATGCAGGGCACCGTGGGATCACCGCCTGAGAAGGAGAGCATTTCAACGCGGTGCGCGGGATCAGTTTGCGCGTCGTAGTCGGAAAATGGAATGCCCTTCGAGTTGTAATAATCCCGAGCCTGCTCGCAATAAGGGCATCCGGGTTTCGTGTAAATAACTAGCGACAACTATCTCACCTCCGTGTGCCGATATCTTAGCAATGTATCCGCGCAGATGCGAAGCGAGCAGGAAAAGGGGTAGTCGCTTTAGTCTGCGAAGACTCAATTTCAGAGCAGCACTCAATGCATCAGAACCGGGAGCGGGCCGGGGAGCGCCGCAGCCCGCGTGGGGTGGTGGTAGCGACCGCGTTCTGAAACTCAAGCTGAGTGAGACTGCTAATGCCAGGACCGGGTGTTGAAAACGCGACCGCTCAAGTTGAGTTCGTGACCCGGTCGCTACCGCTCCCGGTTCTGATGGAGGTTATGAAAAGATCGCGGTGTCATTTTAGAAAAGGAACCGCTATACTTTTGGCCATGAGCGAGCAGCCTTGCGAACCCGTGCAGCCGCCTACAGTGGACAACGATCTGCGCCATGATCTGCCCAGGGATTTGCTGGATACTTATGAGAAGCTGGTCAGCATTGAAGTGTTGGGCAAGCTGGTAGAAGTGCCGGAGAAGAACCGGCTGCTGCGCTGTTTTCAGTTCCTCTCGCTAAACACAATCTCGTATGGCGATTTTTGTTGGAACGGTGACTGTACGAATTGTCAGATCTGGTATCACACTAACGGACAATCCAAAGACAACGACAAGCCGGGACTCGCCTGCCGGATGGAAGTGATCGAAGGAATGACGATTACTTCTATGAGTCAATTTATCAAGCTCGACGGGATCACAAAATAAAAGAACGTAAGGGTAACGGCGAAAGGGTAAGGGGTAAACTAACTCAGTTACCCTTTACCCTTTCCCCTTTCTCCTTTACCCGTCTAATTGTCGATTAGTCTCGGCGGGCCCGCCTTCGGTCCCGATGATAGTCGCGCACGTCGCCTCGCCGGTCGCGTCGATCTACTCGAAAGTCCCGGCGGTCGGTCCGAATCTCATGCGTGTCGGCCCGGATCTCCCGGCGATCGGCGCGCAACTCCTGTTGCGATGCACCCTCGCGTCTGTCCTCGCGGTACTCGCGCACGTCGCTGCGACGTTCTCTTACATCGCCGCGAATCTCACGCCGATCAGAACGAAAATCTCTGGTGTCCGCTCTGATCTCCCTGCGGTCGGCACGCAGCTCTCTGCGTTCTCCTGGATCGATTCCACGTAGCCTTGATTGAGCGGTCGCGCCAGTAGTCGAAATCATGAGCAATGCCACCAGCATGAAACCGCTTTGCAAAAGTGTTCTCTTCATTTTGTTTCCTCCATAAATTAGATTTTCTACTCCGGCCCCTGGGCCGGCGTTAACAAGTTCACCGAAAGCACGGAGGAGAGACACACTGCAAACCAGGAAGCGCGACTGTGCGCTCCGGTTGGAACTATTTGACTGTCTGCTTCGGGAAACTCCCTTACCGAAAGCTTAGACGCCTGGCAGGAAGCGATGGACGAGTTTTGTTATGGCCGTCGGGCACATCAATACTTTGGCACGCTCGCGTCGACATCATTGGACCAGGCCGTAATGCCACCCTTGAGATTTAAGAGGTTGCCGGTAAACCCGGATCGCTTGAGAGCTTCAATAGCCCTGGCGCTACGGCCACCCATCTTGCAATGCACGACAGTCTCGCGCGCGGGATCAATCTCCGCCATGCGGTTCAACACCTGCGCCAGCGGAATGTGAAATGTGTCGGGAATTTTCGCCACCGCGACTTCGTTCGCCTCGCGCACATCAATTATTTGGATGTCTTCGCCATTATCCAAACGCTGCTTGAGTTCAGTCGCAGTAATTTCCGGCATCCGTGGCATTGGTGCTTGATTCATAAGTCCTCCGAGTCAACTAAAGTGGAAGCACATTCTAAGGGCGCGCTGTCCTGCAAACAAGAAGGGAGTCTGACCAGGACGAGAACACAACCCCCAAAACGGAGTTCAATACAGAACCGAGCGCGGTAGCGCCGGATGCTAGACTCAACTTCTGCATTCGCAGTAGCACCATCACCCTTGAACCCTCGTATCGTCCATTTCATCACTTAAGTTGATTCTAGCATCCGGCGCTACCGCGCTCGGTTCAGTAATCGTGTGCTTCCCAACGAGGTTTCTTATTCCGATCAAATATCAGCTAAACTGTCGGAAAAGTTTCCTTTAACCTTTTTCTTCGATGAGGAACCTCCATGAGATTTGAGTTTTATCACTCCGGCCTTGATGACGTTCCAAAACTTTCAGTTGACGGCACCGTTTCCAACAGCGTCCATTTCTCCCACTGGGAAGGAAACGAAACGCCGGCGCAACTCAAGGCTGACACGTCCACTGAGATCGCCTTGAATCTTGTCGCTGCTCCGAATAGAAATGAGCTGACGCGCGGCATTGAGTTAGTCACCAACAATCATTTCGACACTGACGGAGTGCTTTCGGTTTGGACGGTTCTCACCGGGGAGCGAGCGCTGGAGTTAACCGAGAAACTAATCCCTGCGGCAGAAGCAGGCGACTTTTCCGAATTTACAAATGAGACGGCGGTGCGCGCGAGCATTGCCATTCAAGGCTCGGACCAGCCGACTCCCGGCGATGAATCCGGCTCGCCCCTCGCTTGTCAGCTGGCGGGCGAAAGCGTCGACGACGATGCCAGAGCCTACGCTCTGGTTTTGCCTGAAGTAGAAAAACTTCTGACTAAGACAGATGAGTATGAGCCTCTGTGGCGTAACGCCTGGGAGAAAATTGCCACGGCTATGGAGAGCTTCGAGCGTGGCACTTCTACGGTCACCGAGTTTGGCGACTTTGGTGTTTCCTTAGTTACGCTGGCGCCCGATGTGTTTAGTCCAAGCGGTTTCAATCCCACTCGCCATGCGGCGCCCTACACTGCTATCTCGCGTTATGCCAAAGGCCAACTCTTTTTGATAACCACTCCGTTGAAGCATGGCTGGTCCTATCGAGTTGACTATCCTTACTACTCCTGGGCGGAAACAATTGTCCGTCCGCGCATACGGCGCCGGGATTTTTCAAACCTTCTGTCGGAGCTTACTCAGATTGAGCCTGAGCGGGCAGGTGTGTGGAAGCTCGATAGTAGCGAGATGACTTCGGCGATTAAGTTTCTCGGCAGTGATGGGACGCTTGCTGCTTCAATGCTGGCGCCGGACGAAGTAGCAAAGCTTTTCAGCGCGCTCTTGTTGTCACAGCAGCACGGTGTAGCCGGCGCTTAGAACCGACGATGACACTTTATTCCCTGAACATTTTCGCCGCTATGCGGCCGTGCTACTAACTCTTAATGCATGACGTTGTAATCATTGGCGCCGGCCCGGCAGGTCTTTCAGCGGCTCTTTGGTGCGATGAGTTGGGCCTGGACACCCTGGTGCTCGAACAGAGCGAGCAGATTGGTGGACAACTACTTTCGATCCACGGGCCAGTAGAGAACTATCCCGGCGTGCGCGCAAGTAGCGGGCGCGAGTTTCTCGATCGTTTTTCCCAATCTGTCAGTGAAGCCGATTTCGATCTCTGGACAAACGTTGGAATCGAAAGCGTTGATCTAAGAGCAAAGCGAGTGGCCTTGCACAGCGGCGAGGAGTTGCAATCGATCTCGATCATTATTGCCACCGGCGTGAGACGCAGGCAGCTCGGCATTCCCGGTGAAAAAGAGTTCGCCGGGCATGGCATCATGGAATCGGCCAGCAGAGATCGCAATGATTTTGCCGGCAAGGATGTTTGCGTCATCGGTGGTGGCGATGCGGCCGCTGAAAACGCTCTGCTGTTAGCGGACGTTTGTCCTACCGTAACGCTTGTGCACCGGGGTAAAACGTTAAGAGCGCGCCCCACTTTTACTCAGCAGTTGCAGGGTCAGCATTGCATAACCGTTTTTCCGGAGTCGGTTGTCAGCAGAATTCTGGGCAGCGACGAAGTGGAAGCCGTCGAGATACTCCGAAAGGATGCGCTAAAGCCCTTTCAGATGGCGGTAAAGGGCGTGGCGATTCGCATCGGCGTTGAACCAAACACTGAACTATTTCGCGAGCAACTACAGTTGGACGCCCAGGGTTACGCTATCGTGACTAGCCAACATGAAACTAATGTGGCGAGTGTATTCGCTATCGGCGACGTCTCGAATCCGCTGGCGCCTACAATCAGCGGTGCTACGGGCGCAGGCGCCACCGCGGTAAAGGTGATTGCCTCGCGTTTGAGTGGACGTTGATGGGAATAACTCAAAACTTAACGCCATACACGGATGCCCACATCGCTGCTTATCCGGTCGAATACATCGCGGGGATTGACCTTTATAACGCGGGTGAGTTTCATGCGGCGCACGATGTGTGGGAAGAACGCTGGATGGGTGAAGTCGGCGCGCAGGAAAAACTTTTCCTGCAGGCAATGATTCAATCGGCGGTAGCCTTTCATCACCTGGAAATTGGCAGGCCGGGCGCGGCGCGCCAGATGTATACAAGGGCAAAGGAGAAGTTTGCGCGATTGGGAACAGACATTTTCATGTCTCTCGATCTTGAAGAGTATCAGGCGCAACTCGATGCCGCGCTTTCGTGGTTGTTGACCGTGCCTGATCCGCGCGAGTTGACGCAGCCAAACTTTCGAGTTCCGAAGATCGCGTTGCTGCCTGAAATAACTGAGTACGATTAGGAGAAGGTTTGTGGCCGTCATTAATCAAATCCGAATATTGCTACTCGCTGCCTGGCTGGGCGCAGCAATTTACTTCAGCGCGGTGGTCGCTCCCAACGTTTTTGGAGTCATAAGATCGTTTAATCTCCCCAACGCAAACGAGATTGCGGGCACGATCGTTACCCGCACGCTTTCCGTTGTTAATACCAGCGGGTTCATCCTGGGTCTGCTATTGCTTATCACTACCGTTGTGCTCAAGAAGCGCTATGGACGGGCGTCGTTTGTTCTTCAGCTCGTTTTGCTGCTAATCGTCGCGATTGCAACCGGAGTTAGTGAGTGGGTCATTGCTGCCAGAATGCAAGTTCTGCGGGCGGAAATGCACGGCCAAATCGATAACGTAGCGCTCGCGGATCCAACCCGCATGGCCTTTGCGGCGCTGCACGGCTATTCTGTTGCGGCGCTTGGTATTGCTATTATTGCCGGTCTGGTCGCATTTTCTGTGATTGCAAATCGCTTCAAATCAGATTGAGGGGTAGGTAGCACTTTAGTTGGAAATCATCGAGAACATCGCGGAGTGGCGCAAGCGCTACGCTGATTGGCAAAAGGACTCCGGCGCCGTTTCGGGAAACAATGACGTTCCGGACTCGTATCCTTTTGTGAAGAACAAGCGAGCGCCATTTTCGCCCGCCCGCCGCGCTTTGCCGATGCTTAACCTCGCGCTCATCTCTTCAGCAGGCGCTTACATCGACGGCACCGCTCCTTTCGACACGACCGCGCCGCGTGGCGATCTCGGCTTTCGTGAAATTCCCTCTCAAATAGAATCGGAGGACCTGCGCTTCGCGGCGCGCGGGTACGATCCAGCCGCTGTCGAGAGCGACAGCAACTCGCTACTACCCCTCGGTCGGCTTTTTGAGTTTGAAAGCAACGGAATTATTGGACAACTCAATCCGGTCTTTTGGAGTTGTTGCGGCTTCATTCCAGACGCAGCGGGGCTGGTTGAAGAAATGGTTCCGCGCCTCGTTGAACGCGTCAAGCGATACGAAGTGCAAGCGGCGCTGTTGATCCCCGCTTCGCGGCTATGTCATCAATCCGTTTCGCTAATCGCGCGCGCACTCGAGCAAACAGGGATTCCTACCATGACTTTGTCGGTGGATAAAGAAGTGGTGCAGAGTGTGCGGCCACCGCGCGCCGCGTTCTACGAAGGGAAGCTCGGCAGCGTCGCCGGACTGCCAAACTTTCCTGAACATCAACGGCGCGTTCTCGATGAAGCGCTCCGTCTGATCGAACCCATGGATCAGCCGGGAATACTTAAGCTCGCAGTTGAGTTGGAGAGCCAGGTGGAAGAAGCGCGCGGCGAGCGATAACAAACTGGAATAAGATAAGCTATTCAACTCTTTACTGGGACCGCGGGCGTCCCGCCCGCCAGAGTGCCGTCAGGCGCGAATTCGGTCCCAGGGACTCGGGCACACACTAAGCCGTTTCCTTTTTCCAGATCACGTTGACTTCATGCTAACTAGTGCGGGCGAGACGTCCGCGGTCCCAGTAAAAGACTAATTCAAACACGGTAACTGACTAACTGTGCGGACTCATAATCTCTTGCGATACAGCCTATGACCAAAGCTAAGCAGCTCTTGCGTTTCCTCGGCGCCTCATGCGCGATCGTTCTTCTCTATCTTCTCTTTTGGCCGGTTCCAATTTCGCCTCAGGCATGGACCCCTCAGCCCGCGCCGCCCTTAACCGGGCAGTATCAACAGAACTCAAGGCTTGCGGGAGTCGAGCGCTTATCACTGGGAACTGGGAGTCCGGTCCCAGGAAATGGTTTTGCTCCGGAAGATGTAGCGCTTGATGCTCAGAATCGAATTTATTCAGGACTTGACGACGGGCGCATCATGCGTCTGCAAGCGGATGGAACCAAGCCGGAAGGTTTCTCCAACACGCACGGTCGTCCCCTTGGCCTGGCCTTTGATCCAAACGGCAACCTGATCGTCGCCGACGCAATTAAGGGGTTGCTGTCTATCGCTCGCGATGGCTCGATAACTGTCTTAACTACCGGTGCGGATGGAGTGCCTTTCGCTTGCACGAACGACCTTGATATCGCCGCCGATGGAACGATTTACTTCACCGACGCCTCCAGCAAATTTCCGTTATCACAATTCACGGCCGATATTCTTGAACACGGGCCAAACGGACGATTGCTTGCGTATGACCCCAGGACGAAGACCACACGGACGATTCTAAGTCATCTTTGTTTTGCGAACGGTGTTGCAGTGAGTCCGGATCAAACGTTTGTTTTGGTAGTAGAAACCGGGAAATATCGCGTACATCGTGTTTGGCTTAACAAAGGACCCACGGAAGTAACTTTTGTTCAGAGTCGAGATTGGATTGGCGGTCCGAAGTACGGACGATCAGAAATCTTCATCGATAACCTGCCGGGATTTCCAGACGGCATTTCTTCAAACGGGAAAGACAAATTCTGGCTCGCGCTGGTTACCCCGCGCGACAGAGTCCTCGACCAACTGCTACCACATCCATTCCTCAGAAAAGTTGTCGCGCGTTTACCAAAGCTCATTCAGCCGGCGCCCAAGCGCTATAGCTTCGTGCTTGGCTTGGATCCGAATGGCCGTGTGGTCGAAAACCTCCAGGATGGTTCGCCCGATTGCTACGCACAAATTGCCAATGCCGTCGAGCGCCAGGGTGCGCTTTACTTCGGCAGCATCGGCGAAAGCACTGTCGGACGTTATCGCCTTCCTTCACAGTCTCAACCCTCGCGGTGAGAACAAAACATTCCTGATCCTTGTGATCCTCTGATCCCCAAATCGCTCGCCCCCGTGCCCTTGTGCCCCTGCTCCCTGGTGCCCAGGTGCCCTGGTGCCTTGGTGAATACCAGCTACACAGGTGGATACCCGGGTATCAGATAGCTTCA
>JBGPYG010000170.1:0-7746 GCA_041493085.1 Pyrinomonadaceae bacterium
ATCGTCTCGGGCGAGTACCGGGGCCGCTTCGGGCCGTGATCATACTGGGACCGCGGGCGTCTCGCCCGCCTCAAGCAACGCCTTCCCTCAACGCACGGCTGAACCTGACATCCTAAGCAGTGTGGCATTCAACGAAAGCGGGCGAGACGCCCGCGGTCCCAGTAAGAGCGGGCCCGGCCACATCGCGAACTAACGGTTTGCGACAAGGGCTACTCCCTGGCCCTTGGGTTCGTTCCAGCTTCGTGGTATTTTGTGGACTCCCCTTGCTTCCCCGGAAAGGCTGCTCACATGATTCGAGTTTTTCCGCGTAAATCAAATTCCCTGCGTGTCCTATTCGTTTTCATTCTGGCGCTTTCGAGTCTTGCCTTCATGAATGTTACGGTCCTTGGCGCCGGCGGTCCAAAGATCGTATTTGGAAGCGTCCGTAACAATGGCAATCACGACGTCTTCTCAATGGAACTCGACGGGAGTAACCAGACCAGACTGACCACCAGCGGAGCCTACGATGATCAACCCAAGTGGTCACCTGACAGCTCCAAAATCGCCTTCATGAGTGGTCGGGATGGCAACTTCGAGATTTACACGATGAATGCTGATGGCAGCGCGCAAACAAGAATCACTAACAACCCGGCGGCCGATGGCTTTCCGGCGTGGTCGCCTGACGGCACGAAGCTCGCTTTCGTCCGCGGCGATCTGCGCAACCCCAGCACGTTTGAAATCTACGTGATGAATGCTAACGGTAGTAATGAGACGCGTCTCACGAATGATTCTGCCATCGACGGAGTGCCTGCCTGGTCTCCTGACGGCACAAAAATCGTTTTCATGAGTGGCGGCAGCAGTGTGTTTGATCCGAACAGCTTTGAGATCTACACAATAAGCGCCGATGGCAATAACCGCACGCGGCTCACGAATAACACGATTGTTGACGGTCAACCCTCGTATTCACCCGATGGCACGAAGATCTTGTTTGCCAGCGGTGACGCTATGAACCCAAACGGGATTGAAATTTATGTAATGAACGCTGACGGCAGCAACCGAGTGCAGCTTACCAGTAACAATGTGACAGATGGATTCCCGGCGTGGTCGTTTGATGGCTCGAACATCGTCTTTGCGTCCGGCAGTGTTGCCGATGAAACGACAGTTGAACTGTTCATGATGAACGCGAATGGCACTAACCGGGCGAAGCTCACGACTAATTCAAACCTTGATTGGTTTCCCGATTGGCAGCGGATCCCGACGCCGCCGTCGCAGATACAATTCAGCTCGGCGAGTTATCCCGCAGGCGAAGGCAGCGGCAGCGCCACCATTACAGTCACCCGTACAGGCAACACTACCGGCATGGCCGCGGTCAGCTACGCGACGAGCGATACCGCGGGCGCGAGCAACTGCAACGTAGTTAGCAATGTTGCTTCTTCTCGTTGTGACTATGAAGCGACGCTGGGGACCTTGAGCTTCACCCCCGGAGAAACGTCGAAGACTGTCTCAATCTTCGTCGTGGACGATTCCTACGACGAGAATGACGAGACCTTTACAGTTGGTCTCAGCAATCCTGCCGGCAGCGGGGTCGCACTCGGCTCACCTGCTACGGCCACCGTCACAATCACAGATAATGATTCTGCAACCGACGTGAACCCAATCGACAGCGCAAGTTTCTTCGTGCGTCAGCATTATATTGACTTCCTCAACCGCGAGCCCGACTCGAGTGGTCTCGCCTTCTGGACTAACCAGATCACATCATGTGGCAGCGACGCCCAGTGCATTGAGATCAGGCGCATCAACGTGTCAGCAGCATTCTTCCTGTCGATCGAATTCCAGGAGACTGGCTACCTTGTCTACCGAGTGTTTAAGGTCGGTCACAACGGCATGCCCGCACCCGTAAGGTATGCCGAATTCCTCGCAGACACGCAGCAGATTGGGCAGGGCGTAATAGTAGGCGTTGGCAATTGGCAGGCGCAGTTAGAGAACAATAAGCAGGCCTTCGCCCTGGATTTCGTCTTGCGCTTGAAATTCACCCAGGACCTTCCGGACTCGCTGACGCCAGCCGAGTTCGTCAACGCGCTGTATGCGAATGCCGGCGTTGCGCCGTCAGCAACGGAGCGAACGTCCGCCATTAATGAGTTTGGCGGGGAGCCTACGTCCGTTGACACGGCGGCGCGGACGCGAGTGCTGCGGCGCGTCGCCGAGAACTCGACGTTGAAACAGCAGGAACTCAATAAAGCGTTTGTCCTGATGCAGTACTTTGGCTACCTCAGGCGAAATCCGTTCGATCCGCCTGAGCCGAACCTCAACTTCGACGGCTACAACTTCTGGTTGAATAAGTTGAATCAGTTCAATGGAAACTTCGTCAATGCCGAGATGGTTAAAGCGTTCATTATCTCGAGCGAGTACAGACAAAGATTTGGCCCATAGTGCCGTGAGTCGCCAGGCGATGCTTCCAGGCTCAACAGGTAGGAGGCGTTGCGCACTTTCCCCGAGAAGACTCCCAGGCTTACTGTGCACTTCCCTCGCACCTTAAGCGCTTCTCAGCCAGGCCCGGAACAAGGACTGGCTAATCGAATGGAGTAGCAATGAAAAATGCTTCCCCCCTCCTCCTCCTTAGTATTTTCGCCACCCTTCTTTTCTTTATTTTCGGCAGCGTCCGCAGCACGGCTTCAGGACCGGGGCAGGTGATCGCGCGCGGTCCCGCATTGCCCTCATCTTTGCCCGAAATGAAAAGCGTGGTTGCAAAACAAGAGCCGGCGCCTGAGATCGGTGAGAGCGCCTGGCAGCAGATACAAGCTCTGCTCGAGGAAAAAGAAGCGCGCACTGCCGTCCAGCAGAAAATTGATTCGCAACTGCTCTATGCGATCAAGATGCGCCGCGGAGAGAGTATTGCCAGAGGCGTGCAGAGACTCTCGGTTGATGTGGGTGCTGACGACGCCGGCTTAGTGACCGTGGACATCACGGCCATCATTGACGACCAATTGCTAGACGGTCTGCGCGGAATGAGTGTCGAGGTTTCGCATGTTTTTCGTCAGTACAATAGCCTGCGCGCCGTCGCTGCGCTTGAACAACTTGAGACAATCGCCAGTTTCTCTCAGGTTCGCTTTATTCAGCCGAAGCAGAAGGCGTTGTTCTCGCAAGCGCGGGTGGAAACTCGGAAGCCCGCCGATGCTCAGCCTCGCTATTCCACCCCAGGCGGGTCGCCCACTTCCACCCCAGCGCGGCTGCCGCGCTGGGGACCCCGGGCTTGGGGACCACGGTATCGGGATTTCAACAATCGGGCCGCGCGTGTTCGGGCCGCTCTCCAGCCCGCACTGATCAATGCTCCCGCTCCTAACAGTCCGCTGGGAATTGGAAGTGTCACTTCGCAGGGAGACACGACCCATCGAGCCTTCACCGCGCGAGGCACGTTTAATACTGACGGCACCGGAATAAAGATCGGCGTTCTCTCAGACGGCGTCGACAGTCTTGGCGTCAGCCAGGCAACGGGCGACCTGGGCCCCGTTACTATCTTGCCCGGACAGGCAGGTTTTGGAGACGAGGGCACGGCGATGCTCGAAATCATTCATGACCTCGCGCCAGGCGCACAGTTGTATTATGCGACCGCGGTTAACGGCCTGGCGTCGTTCGCGCAGAACATTCGCGATCTGCGCACAGCCGGATGCGACATCATCCTTGACGACGTTGGTTACTTTGTTGAATCACCGTTTCAGGACGGTCAAACGTCGACGGTCGTTTCAACTAACAACGGTGGCCTGGCCACTCAAGCCGTCAACGATGTAGTCGCTTCGGGCGCCCTCTACTTTTCAGCGGCAGCCAATTCTGGAAATCTAAATGACGGCACGTCCGGAACCTGGGAGGGCGATTTCGCCGACGGTGGAACCCTCGGCTCGGTGCCCGGTGGAAAGGTCCACGATTTCGATCCGGGTGCGGCTGTTTCCCAATATGACACGATCACGGCAGATGGATTCTTCATCAATCTGCACTGGTCAGATCCGTTAGGTGGTTCAAATAACGACTACGACGTCTTTCTTCTCACTCCAGACGGAACCTCGGTAATAGCGTCCTCGACAAACGTTCAGAATGGCACCCAGGATCCTTACGAACAAATCGACTTCGCTCCAACTGGTTACAGGTTAGTTATTCTGCAAAAGACTGGAGCTGCCAATCGCTTCCTTCATCTGAGTACAAATCGCGGCGAGCTTGCTTTTAGCACTCAGGGCGAGACGCACGGACACAATGCCGCTTCCGGAGCGTACGGGGTTGCCGCTGTGTGCGCAGTCTGCGTCTTCCCGTCGGCCTTTAGTGCGAGCGACACGGTTGAGACATTCAGCTCTGATGGACCGCGCCGTATTCTCTTCAATGGAGATGGCTCGGCGATAACTCCCGGCAATGTCTCAGCAACAGGTGGTTCGGTGTTGCAGAAGCCAGACATCACCGCCGCCGATGGCGCAGCGGTATCGGGCGCCGGGGGGTTTCCTACTTTATTCTATGGGACTTCGGCAGCAGCGCCGCATGCCGCGGCGATTGCTGCGCTACTAAAATCCGCTAATCCTGCTTTGACACAGGCCCAGATCAAAACGGCGCTCAGCAGCACCGCAATCGATATTGAAGCACCAGGAACCGATCGCGATTCCGGCGCGGGCATTGTTATGGCTTACCCGGCACTTCAATCGCTCGGAGCGCCGGTAGTGGGCAAGGCGTTCCTCGAGCTGTCAACGGTGTCGAAGACTGAAACCTGCTGCAATGGCGACAGCTTCATCGATCCCGGTGAAAGCGGCGCGCTCAGAGTTACCTTGAATAATGTTGGACTGCTGGATGCGACTGCGGCGACTGCAACTCTGACAACCTCAACGGCCGGCGTGACGATCGTCAATGGCTCCTCCGCATATCCCAACATAGCGGCATCCAGTGGCAGCGCCGTTAACACCACGCCGTTTTCCTTTTCCCTGGGATCAGCGTTGTCGCCGGACCCCCAGGTCGCCTTCACTTTGACAATCAACTACGCCGGCGGTCATCACGCGTCGCAATCGTGGAACTTCACACTCCAACTCGGCCACCAATTAATCATCAACGGGAGTTTTGAGACCGGCGATTTTTCGGGATGGAATGTTTCTACCGCCTCAACGGGCGGGCCTGGCAGTCCGTTTCAGCCGTGGTCCGTGACTCCGGCTGGTGGCGGCGGCTTCGACGCTTACGAAATTCTCACGACGTCACCGCAACATGGCACGCACGACGCGTGGAATGGCTTCGATGGTGGCGGGTCAATGGAGTTTCGGATGTACCAGGACATCTCGATTCCCAGCGGGGTCTCACTCACTCTTTCCTGGAGGGATCGCGCGCAATGGAATTTCTGCTGCGGGCAGACCAAACCAAGAACCTACCAGGTCCAACTTCGTGATCCGTCGACGAACGCTGTTCTGACGACTCTTTACTCCTTCTCAACCGACATCGTGGACGGCTATCACGATACCGGCTGGCTAACGCATGCCCATGATCTTTCAGCTTTTGCCGGTCAAACTGTGCGTATTTTCTTTCTGGAAACAATTCCTGAATACTACACCGGGCCAGGACAGATTGAGTTTGATTCGATTAGTTCCTCAAATGGGCCGCCGCCAACGCCGACGCCAACTCCCACGCCCGGCCCAGTGGTCACACAACTATACGGAGCCACCAGGAACGGTCTGCTATTCACGGTCAACCTGAGCACGGGCGCCGGCACGCTGGTTAGCAGTCTGCCGGGTGCGGGCAGTACTGAAATAGAGTTTGATAACAACACTCGGCGCGCGTTCACACAGTATCCCGACGGCTTTTTCGTGGGACAGGAATTTGATATCAGCACTGGTGCGGCACTAGGCATTCCAGTAAACGATAGCGCGTCATTCACGGGATTGGAATGGGTTGGGTCGTCGCTTTACGGCACGATGATCATGAGCGGGGGCGGAGCGTCGCAGCTTAGTACACTTAATCCTTCCACCGGCGTGTCCAGTCTTATTGGAGCAACCGGCAAAGGGCCGATTTCCGGTCTTGCGTACGATGAAACAAGCGCAGTCATGTATGGAATCACCGGCGGTGCCTTCGGAGGATCATCCGAACTGGTAACCCTCAATCTCACAACCGGAGTGGCGACAACTGTAGGTTCCGTTGGATTCAATGGAGGAAGCCTTGAGTTTGGCCCTGACGGAAATCTCTACGCCGGCAGCACTGGTGGCACCGGCAATCTCTACCGAATCAACAAGGCCACCGGCGCGAGCACGTTGGTTGGCGCTACTGGGTTTACAAATGTGACTGGCTTGACGCTGGTGCTCGCGCCAGTAGTTCTGCCAAACACCGTACAATTCACCGCCAGTACGGCGAATGTCACCGAAACGCTCAACGCAACGACGAGAGTCGATTTGGTCGTCACACGCACCGGCACTACTACTGCCGAGGCTAGTGTCGACTATGTTAGTTCGGACGGGACAGCCAGCGAACGTTTAGACTATCTAGCGGCTCTGGGCACCTTACATTTCGCCGCCAATGAAACCTCGAAGACGATCACGGCTTTCATCGTCGACGACCGCTTCGGCGAGAGCGCGGAAACCTTTAACTTAACCCTGGGCAATCCCGTAAGCTGCACACTCGGCTCTCCGGCAGCGGTCGTCGTCACCATTAACAGCGACGAATCCGTGGACGGACCAAACCCGGTCCATGAGCCCAATTTCAATACCGACTTCTTCGTGCGGCAGCATTACATCGACTTTCTTAACCGCGAGCCGGACGCGTCAGGCTTGGCCTTTTGGAAAAACCAGATTGACGAGTGTACGACGCCGGAGTGTCGCGAGCTTCGCAAGATCAACGTTAGTGCGGCCTTCTTCCTTTCGATCGAATTCCAGCAAACTGGCTACCTTGTCTACAAGGCGAATCAGGCATCGTTTAACTCGCACGAGTTTTTGAAGCTGCGAGACTTTTTGCGGGACACTCAGGAGATTGGGCGAGGGGTCGTGATAGGCCAGCCCGGCGCTGACGCGCAGTTGGAAGCGAACAAGCAGAAGTTCTTCCTGGACTTCGTGCAGCGGGCTAAGTTTCGGGATGCAGCCGCCTTTCCCAACTCGATGACGGCGTTGCAGTTTATCGACAACCTAAACGCGAACACGTTTGATCCACGCGCCTCTGTGTCGGGAGGCTCGCTCACGACTGACGAACGCAATGCACTGATTAGCCTGTTGTCGGCAAATCCTTCGTCACCCACCCTGCGCGCGCAGGTGTTACGCTCAGTGTCGGAGAACGGGCTCTTTAGCAGCCGGCAATCCAACAAAGCGTTCGTCTTGATGCAGTATTTCGGCTACCTCAGGCGCAACCCCAACGATCCACCGGAACTGATGGTTAACTTCGACGGCTACAACTTCTGGCTGGGCAAGTTGAATCAGTTCAACGGCAACTTCGTCAATGCCGAGATGGTGAAAGCCTTCATCATCTCAGCCGAGTACCGGCAAAGATTCGGGCCCTGATTAGTGAGCAGTGAGCGGCGAGCAGTGGGCAGTGGGCAGTGGGCAGTGGGCAGTTCGGGGCAGTAGCCCGACCGTGAGGGAGGGCTTGTCAGAACCACCTGCGTGAGCGGGTGGCCTCATCACGCCGCAGGCGTGAAAGATAGTAGCCGGTGGTCGCGGGGTGTCAGAACCACCTGCGTTAGCGGGTGGCTCTTCACGCCGCTGGCGTGAGAGATAGTAGCCGGTGGTCGCAGCGAAGCGTAGACCACCGGAACGCGGTCAAATAATAATTAGC
>JBGPYG010000111.1:0-9619 GCA_041493085.1 Pyrinomonadaceae bacterium
AGCACGCTTACGTCAAACACTATTTGCTCGAAAAATATCTTTCGCGTTGGGGCTATAAGATCGGAAGTACATGGGATACTTTGGTTTTCATAGATGGCTTTGCTGGTCCCTGGGGTGCGAAGGACGAGGAATTCGCCGATGCTTCCTTTGGCATCGCTATCAAAGCCCTGAATGATGCGGTAGATGGTCTCTTGAAAGTGCGGCAGCGATCTGTTCGGGGAGTCTGCGTCTTTGTTGAAAAAGCACCCAAGCCGTTCGCGAAACTGGATGCGTTCGCAAGGAATCATTCGACAGATCGCGTTCGAGCCAAAGCTTTGAAGGGACGCTTTGTTGAAAACATCCAAGCAATCGACGAGTACATTGCAGCTGCTGGAGCCAACCCATTCAAGTTTGTGTTTCTCGACCAGAAGGGGTGGGCGGCGACTCCAATGGAAAAGTTGAAACCGTTCGTAAGCGAACGACTCTGCGAACTGCTCTTCAACTTGATGACATCTTTTCTGACACGGTTCGTCGATAGGGCAGATCTGGCGCCAAGCTACCACGCGCTATATGTACGCCCAGGAGTTCTCGAGAGAATCCGCGCCCTGCCGAAAGGAACTGGACAACGTGAGGAACTGGCGGTGGATGAGTACTGTCGGAGCTTACGAGAGATGTGACTTTCAATATGTCTCCCAAGCGGTAATTATGGATCCCACCAAAGAAAAAGTTCGCTATTATCTAGTTTTTGCCACAAACAGTCTCCATGGGATTGAAGTCTTCAAGAAGGCCGAGATGGAAGCGGCAGAAGCGCAGGACGAAGTGCGTCACGAAAAGCGAATCGAGAAAACAAGCCAAACTGCCTTCCTGTTCGGCGGTGCGCCTCCACAATCACCTAAAATGTCGTACCTACACCGGCATCACACGAAGCGTGCTCGGGAAAAGATAATTAAGGTTCTAGCTGACAGTAATAGGACTGTTTTGTCTTATCCGGAGATCTACGGTGAAGCAATGGCGTTTCCTCTAGTGACTCCCCGAGATCTACAACAGTGGCTTACTGAGCTAAGAGATAAAGGCGCCTTAAAGATTCTCTGGGATGGAGCCAACCGGAAAAAACTTTCTTGGTTGAAGAAGGACTCTATCGTGGTTACCAATACACAGCTTCTACGCTAGTGTCGGCTCTACCACTTTTTTCGCTCCCTTCCGCGCAACTATTAAACCAATTCCCGATATGATCATGGCGCCTCCAGCAAGTGTGCGCCAGTGCAGTTCCTCCTTCAGAACGAGCATACCCAGAATGACCGCCACTACCGGCGTCACCAGCGCAATCAACATAGTCTTGGTCACATCCATGTTATGGATAAGCCAGTAGTAAAGAAGGAATGCGATCACCGTGCCTACGACTGCAAGGTAGAGCAGTGAGATCACCGCGATTGGCGTCCAGTGAAACTTCAAAGGATTCCCTTCAAGAGGAATTCCAATCAACAACAAGGGCATCAAGCCAAAAACCATTTGCCCGGCCGCCAATACGGAAGGCTGCAAATTCAAGCCATAAGTCTTCACCAGGACGTTTGCATACGCAGCACAAAAGGCGCTGAGCACCAGCGCGGCGCTGCCCCACAGAGCTTTCGGTCCGGACACTTGCAACTGATTGGAGAAGACCACGCCGACGCCAATCACTCCCAAAAGCACTCCGACTATTCTCGGCAGCGTCATCCTTTCACCGGGCAGATAGTAATGCGCAATGATCAACCCAAACGCCGGAAGGGTTGACTGCAACAGTGCTGCCAAACCTGAAGAGATGTATTGCTCTCCCCAGAACACCAGACCGTAGTTCAGGCTGAACGACAGGACCCCGGTAATGGCCAGGAAAATAAGGTCACGCCTTTTGCGCGGGAGGGGCACACGACGCACCGCAATCAGCGCGAAGAGAATGATCGCGGCAATTACAAATCTGATTCCGGCGAAGGTGAGTGGCGGCAGATCGTTGAGGCCAAGTTTGATGAACAGCCAGGTCGAGCCCCAGATGCAGCACAAGAGAAGCCAGACGAGGCGTGATTTCATAGGCCAACGTAGCTCCGCAGGAGCGAGATGTTTATAGGTGACAGGTCAGAATCGATTTTATCTGCAGGAGCGGCAAGATAGCAGAAGCCCGACCATTAGGGAGGGCTCGCTTGCGTCGCCACAACAAAAGCCCTTGCTAACGCGCGGGCTTCTGCTTATCTTGCCGCTCCTGGAAATTTCTTCTGATTGTTTCCTTACCATAAACATTGCGTTCCTAACGGAACGCCGCTCTTTCACTGGCAGCGTGTAACTGCGTCATGGACTACGCTGGCGGATTCTCGAGTTTGATAATCCCAAACACCGCCCCTTGCGGATCCTGAACAATCGCGAAGCGTCCGGTGCCAGGAATGTCCATGGGTGGCGCGATCGTCTTTCCGCCCAGCTCGCCGGCCTTCTTGAGCTTGGCATCGGTGTCATCAACGGCAAAGTAAACCAGCCAGTGTGGTGGCACATTTCCCATCTCCGGCGGCGGCGCATACATTCCTCCAGCCGGACGGTCCCCGTTCATAAACGACGTGTAAGTCATCGGTCCCATCTGCTGAACATTCTTACCCCAACCAAACAGTCCGGAGTAGAAGTCGCCGGCTTTTGCTATATCTGGCGTGGCGAGTTCATTCCAGCAGAAAGAATTGGGCACATTCACGACTCCTGCACCTTTATGAGTTCCCGCCTGCCAAAGAGCGAAAACGGCGCCGGTAGGATCCTGGACAACGGCCATGCGGCCAACGGTCATAACGTCAAACGGCTCCTTCATCAGGGTGGCGCCAAGTTCCTTTGCCTTCGCCGCGCTTTCATCGGCGCTGGCGACTGATGCATATGACAGCCAGTTTGGCGGAATGCCCTGCGACGTCATTTCGGGAGGCATCTGGTAGAGCGCTCCGACGTCTTTGCCACCGAGCTTAAGCATCGTGTAAACCATGCCCGGCCCGACCGGACTGTCGTTGAAGCTCCAGCCAAAGAGTTCGGTGTAAAATTTCTTCGCTGCTTCACCATCGAGGGTGCCAAGCTCGACCCAGCAAAACGTACCAGGCGTGTATGCAACAGCTTCTTGAGTTCCTGCTTCAGTCATTTGATTTATCTCCTTCGGCATTGGGGCGCGCAAACTCAAAGGGAGACAAACAAGCGTTGCGCGGCGTCAAAAAGTTTAAGTTATGCTTTTCATGATAACGTCTTTACCCAGGTATACAAAAACGGAAAACGCTACCTCCGGCAAGCCGAAAGTAGCGCAATCCGTTTCCAAATAATCGCCTAAGCTTTTACACCCAAGCTTTTAAAAGGATGGCAGCTTCGCATGTACACACTAGGCTGCCGGTTTTGTATCCCGATGATCAACTGTCGGTCAGTCGAATCTTCGGTCAGCACGCGAACCGCTTTCACGATTCTCGCGTTCTTTCGAACGCGGTGCCTTTAGGTTTTTGTTCTGGTGGCTTTTCCTCCACCTTCGGTTACGATCCGACAACGTCGGCTCAACTTGCGTCAAACCATTCGCCCCCTTCAGCGGGTCCTGTCTAAAGGGTGCCACTCGTTTTTATCCGAATGGCTCGAGAAGACCTCTCAGCCCTCTTTAGCAAAGCCTTTCGGCTTCGGCTCAGGGCGTCAATAGAATCAACAGACCGTTGCTGATTCCCTCTTCCGTGTGTCACCACATCGGTTGCCGATCCCTTTGTCGGTCTCGAAGGCCGTGACCCTCGCGACAGGGAGGGTTATACGCTCATCGATGTTTTAGATCAATTTTTTATGTGTTTTATTTTTACAGAAATGCCCAAAAAACTTTCGGGTGCAATTTATCCAATGAAATGCTCACTTTTTACTGCTGTACGAAGACCATTACTCTCGAATCCCGGCAATCGCCGACTGAATTGCGAGCTGCACTTCCGTGATCTCCCCGTCGTTCGCGTATTTGGTGCGTGGCCAGAAAAACCCCTTCAAACCATCCTTCTTGCGGCGTGGCACGATATGCACATGCAGATGAGGAACACTCTGGCTCACGCGGTTATTCATCGCCACGAAAGAGCCCTCTGCCGCGACCGCAAGCTCGACCGCGCGCGCCAACAACTGCACATTTTTGAAGAACGGCCCCACCAGGTCCGGCGGAAGATCGCTTAATGTTTCAAAGTGATTTTTGGGCAGCAGCAAACAATGACCCGGAAAGAGTGGGCGATGATCGAGGAAGGCTATTGAAATATCATCGTGAAATACGACCGAAGCGCTTTGTTCGTTTTTGACAATTCCACAGAAGAGACAGCTCATCTTCCCACATCCGATGTAACTCTGCTTCCAAATCTCATCAGTGCAGCATATCGCGTTTGAGCGAAATAGTAAGAATGAGTAAAAGTGAGCATGACCCGAAAATGTCCCACCTCAGAGAAACTTTTGGCTCAGCTATTGACAGGTCGCACGGCGTTTGCGAAAGCTCTTGTTCCTAATGTATTGAGCACTTCACCTCGCCTTAGCCATCCTCGACGCGCTATGCCTACTCCATATTTCAGATTGTTAAGCGCGGCCGTGGAATGAGCATCGACTGAAATCACAAACTTGATCTTTCGTTTGCGCGCTTCTCGTATCCAGCGCGGCTCCATGTCGAGCCGATTCGGATCGCCATTCACCTCAATCGCGGCACGCGATTCCGCAATCACGTCCAGAATCTGCGCGACGTCACATTCAAAAGGCGGCCGGCGCTGAATCTTGCGGCCGAGCGCGTGTCCCCAAATCTTAAATACCGGCTGGCGCATCGCCGTTACGATTCGCTTAGTCATTTTTGCCGAATCCATTTTATAGCGGGAGTGGATGCTGGCAACGATCACATCAAACTGTTCGAGAATTCGATCCGGATAGTCGAGATGGCCGTCGGCAACGATGTCAGATTCTGTCCCACGCAGAATCTTGATCTTGACCTTCTCCTGCACCTCGTCAATTTCATCCCACTGCCGCTTCAGACGATCCAGTGTGACTCCACCGGCGTAGAAGGCGGTGGGTGAGTGATCAGTGATCGTCACATACTTCATCCCCATCGCTTCGGCCGCGCGCGCCATCTCTTCGATTGAGTTCTTACCATCTGAATAAGTCGTGTGGCAGTGAACCATCCCGCGGATATCTTCCAGTGTGACGAGATCTTCGGGTAGCTTTCCGGCAAGCGCCGCTTCAATCTCGCCTTCGTCTTCACGCAACTCCGGCGGAATGTAATGCATTCCCAGCTGGCCATAAATATCTTCTTCGCTCTGTAGTTCAGTAGATCGGCGGGACTTTCGCGATTGACCCTTGCGAGACCCCCCTTGTTTGCCAGTTGATTCTGCGCCGCCACCGCTCGCGATCTGCTGGAGCTTGCTGATGTGCGCTTTTGATCCTGTTTCCGTTAACAAGGCCAGCGCAAACTCCGGAGGACGAGCGGCGACCAGCGAAATGCGCGCACCCTCCGTTAGCCGCGCCGTGCAAGCCTCTTCCATCCGCTCTATGACTTCAACAATGAGTGGCGACCGAAGGAAGTGTTCGATTAATGTTGCGGGTCGTTTTGTGTTAGCCACCAGGCGGATGGTTCCGACTGTTTCTTTCCAGCGCCGCAGGGAGCCGGCAAAGGCAATGTCAGTCGCGTCGCGAGCAGTCTGAAGATAGTTGGCAACCTGCTCCGCTGTTTTGAGTGCGTGATGAAGATGCAGTCGCTCGGCGGTTTTCCCGCGCTGGCGATGACGTGCGATTGTCGCAAGCAGATTTTCCTCAGTTTTCGCGCCAAAGCCTTTGATGTTTCTTATCTTGCGTGCCTCCGCCGCAGCCTTCAGTTCCGCAACCGAGGTGATCCCCAAAGCTTCGTGAAGAGTTTTGATCTTGTTGAGGGAAAGTCCCGGCACTCCCGAAAGCTCAACGATGCCGGGCGGAAACTCCTTTTTCAGTCCTCGCAAAACCGAAGACTCGCCGCTGAGGTAAAGCTGTTCGATTTGCGAAGCAAGCGCATCACCAATTCCGCGCCTTGACGTCAAACGGTTTTCCAGAACTACTTCGCCGATGTCTTCGGACAAGCCGGCAACCACGCGCGCGCCCGTTTGATAAGCGCGAGCTTTGAAGCGGTCCTTGCCACCTTTCAACTCGAGCAGCGCGGCGATTTCCTGAAGGGCTGCCGCGATGGCGAATTTGTCTAAGCGCGTTTGTTTCTCGTTACTCATTTCGATTGAGGAATAACAAGATCGTTTCGCATTTATCTTGCAGTCTTGACGTTGAAACTGCTAGTCATCAAATGCAAGCATTCTTGTTGAATTTCGAAACAACCTATGAAAGATGCCACCTTGGCTCGACGCTTTTCGCCCACGTAGTATGACGCGGCTCTGCCGCCTTCCGTTCGGAAAGACTCGGCCTTTCCGGGCGTCCAAGTCAAAAGGAGAGGCTACGCCTCGTGTTTCGCATTTCCAAAGACTCGCCAGTTTACTATGTCACCTCAGTCGCGAGTAGGCGGCTTCCAGTTTTTCAGACCGAGAGACTCAAGAAACTAATGCGCGACGCTTTAGGCGAGGCTCGTACTTCTGCAAGTCTGTTGCTTTTCGCGTACGTGATAATGCCGGATCATATCCACGGGTTAATCGGTTCGCAGAGAAAACCATCAGAAGTACTGCGTTATGTAAATGGCATCTCTAGCCGGCGGGTGATCAATTTCTTAAAGGAGTCTGGCCATGAATTGTCGCTGGCGAAGCTCAGAAACTCGGCAGGTCCACGTCAACACCGATACTCCCTTTGGGATCATCACCCGAACATAAAACTAGTGACAACCGAGAATGGCTTGATGGAGAAAGCCAACTACATCCATCTGAATCCAGTGCGAGCCGACTTGGTTGACCGCGCGGAAGATTATCGCTGGTCTAGTATTCGATGTTGGCAAAGAAAACCACTTGAAGACGAGCCGCTGGTAATGGATCTTGATCAAATCGCGTGGCACAAATAGTGAGGCACAGCCTCACCAAGTAAAAAGCCTTCGGAAAGGCAGAGCCTTTCCGCACGGAGGCGGCAAAGCCGCGAGGCCTTCTTGCAAGTTCTGAGATATAGTTTCTATCGTCCCTCTTATGTCTGTAGTTCATTTTGAGGACCTATCATGCCTATCGCATCAATTAATCCTGCCGACGGGACGACTCTCAAAACGTTTGAGCCGCTCAGTGAAGCACAGATCGACGAGAAACTGCAGCGTGCTGCGGACACCTTTCGCGCGTATCGCCGTACGGCTTTCAAGGAACGCAAGTCAATGATGCTGCGCGTGGCCGAGATTCTGGAAACGGAGAAGCACGATTTTGCGCGGCTGATGACCACGGAAATGGGCAAACCCATTAAAGGCGCCGTGGGCGAAACAGAAAAGTGCGCGTGGGTTTGTCGTTACTACGCTGAAAACGCCAGACATCATTTGGCGGATGAGCTGGTCGAGACGAATGCGAAAAAGAGTTACGTGCGCTTTCAGCCACTCGGGCCAGTGCTGGCGGTGATGCCGTGGAACTTTCCGTTCTGGCAAGTCTTTCGCTTCGCTGCGCCGGCACTGATGGCCGGCAATGTCGGGCTGCTCAAGCATGCTTCAAACGTGCCGCAGTGTGCGCTGGCTATTGAAGATATCTTTCGCCGGGCTGGATTTCCCGAGGGCGCTTTCCAAACGCTGCTGGTCGGCTCCGAAGCTGTCCAGCGCATCCTGGAAGACACCAGAGTGGTAGCAGCGACTTTGACGGGCAGCGAACCGGCGGGACGAAGCGTCGCCAGCATCGCCGGCAAACAGATTAAGAAAACTGTGTTGGAACTCGGCGGCAGCGATGCGTTTATCGTAATGCCGTCAGCCCAATTGGAGGAGGCTGTGACGACAGCAGTGAAAGCGCGCACGATTAACAATGGGCAGTCGTGCATCGCGGCAAAACGTTTCATTGTTGCCGCGGAGATCTACGATGAGTTTGAGCGAAGGTTTGTTGAAGAGATGAAGGCGCTCCGCGTAGGCGATCCACTAAAAGAGTCAACCGACATCGGGCCACTGGCAACTGAGCAGATCCTGAAAGACGTAGACGAGCAGGTGAAAACGTCGGTGGCGGCGGGAGCGCTCGTTCTGACCGGCGGGAAGAAGCTTGATCGTGGGGGCAACTACTACGAACCAACGGTCCTCGTTAATCTTCCGCCAAACTCACCCGCTTCGTGCGAAGAAATATTCGGCCCGGTGGCCATGCTTTTCCGCGTTAAGAACATTGATGAAGCAATTGGGCTCGCAAACGCAACCACCTTCGGTCTCGGCTCAGCGGCCTGGACCAACGACCAGAACGAACAAGAGCACTTCATCGATGAGCTCGAAGCCGGTAGCGTCTTCATCAACGGCATGGTCGCTTCTGATCCAAGACTGCCCTTTGGCGGAATAAAGAACTCCGGCTACGGCCGCGAACTCAGCGAATTCGGCATTCGCGAATTCGTCAACATCAAGACCGTCTGGATCAAATAGAAGTGGACTTTAGCAAAAACAGAACGGCAACCGGGTTATGTTTCGTGACGCAAGCATGCTGGCCGTGGTTGACCAGTAACGAGGCGCAATATGACCACCGCTGAAGCGATCTCTTTTATCCAAGCGCACGGCGTAGTTCTCGCGTCGGCTAAGGGGCCCGTTCCGCGACTAACAGAGGCGGTCGTCAACGAGCCGATTAGGGGGAGCTGGTGGGCCCATCCGCAGAGCCAGCAAATTTTCGCCGTCCTGCAAGCAGTAGCCGATTCCGAAGATGTGCTTGTTTGCCGTCTTGTAAATCGAAAGGTCACTCTCGTCCACCGCCGGCTTTGGCCGGCGTTGGTTCGAGTAGCGAAGCGATTTCCCTCCGCTCAGATTGCGCAGATACATGAGGAGCACACGGCCTCCGGACGGCACGTTACTCGGGAGGTTCCATTTCCGCAGTGGGCTCCGCCGGAAGTTGTAGATCAAGCGAAAGCGATGAGCGAGAAAGAGGCTCTTAGTGCTTTGGGCCCCTGGGCTTCGTCTTCACGCAAACGGCGTGAAGTGTAGTCACCGCTTTGCCGCCGATATGCGGAAGTTCTGTACGCATTACTCGCTGCGGCTCTGCCGCCGCACAGTGCCGAAAGGCTCTGCCTTTCCGATGCTTTGTGTTTCGGGTTGGGAGGCTGCGCCTCCTGAGTCTGTTGGGGCGCAGCCCCTCGGATTCTGAGAGTGGCATCGACGCTGGGGCATAGCCACCACCGCACATCAGGCGGAGCAGCCGCAAATCTGCTCACCGCTCACTGCTCACTGGTTCAACAGCGAATCTTGATCACACGCTCCAACGGCGTATCATGGGCAGCAGTTCTGCATATTAAGGAGTTAAGCTGCTAAGGGACGCATGACAACGCTGCAACTTATCGTTGTGACCTGCGCGTACCTGGTCGAGTTGGTTGCCGTCGTCTACTTCACGCGGGCAACTTCGCGGCGCGTCGTGGGGGCCTTAACCGGTGGCGCAGCCGTCGGGTGTTTCGGGCTGGGCGCGATCGCCCTCGGCAACGCGTTGGGGCTGTGGCGCGTGCCGATCTTCTGGACACCGACCTTCCTGGCGCTGTTCTACCTCGGGTTCGCCGTCTCGGTTACCCCAATCTACCTCGTCACCTG
>JBGPYG010000369.1:0-4092 GCA_041493085.1 Pyrinomonadaceae bacterium
ACCCTGGGTAAGATCGAGAAATCAATCCGAGCCCGTGGAACGGGCGACAGAACTCGGTTAGTAACAACGCCTCTGTCGCCCGCTACGCGGGCTGATCGACTATTTGAATATTGAACCCAAGGTTCCGCTTCAGCTTCGCTCCACCCTGGGCTTTATGCTTCCGCCTGCTCCGCAGGCTCGTCGAAGGCCTCAAATAAAGTTTTGTTCACTTCAACGACTAAAACTTTTTGCAAAGAAAACAAGATGTTGTCGGTTTGTTTCACAGAGGCGGCACGGAGAAATCAAATTAAGCCCACAACCATCCTGACTTCACTACCCTATCACTTCTTCCCAATCCCCTGATATTCACCCGACGCCATGAAGCCCCGCGCTAGTCTCCCGACATCCCCCGACAAGTCCACTTCTCTGAGCCAGTAGTTGAAACCGTTCAGGTTTTTGTCCGGCGGATCGTCAGGGTTGCGATGCAGATAGCCAAAGTAGTGGAGCAGGACCAGCGAGCGGTTCTCTTCTTTCTCAACAAACTCACGGCTCTTCACGATTGCCAATAGCACCTCCGCACGCGTCATCGCGCCGGAGTTTAGTTTATCGATGAAGGCGGCGCGCTCGCCAATCGCGGGTGTGATTCCCGCGTTCGCTGCCAACTCATCAACGAATCGTTCGTTTGTCAGTGACTTGTAATGCGAATGGAACTTCGCGCGCTCCACCCAGCGCTCGGCAAACTCACTCAGGTTGGCTTCCAGCTTTGGCTGCTCATCGGGAGAACTGGCAACTACCCCGCGACCGATCAATTTAACGTCGGGTAGAAACTCTGAGTAGCGCGGCATCTGCCCGTAAGACGCAACATAGAACCGATAGACGGCCTGACTCCAGGATCTATACTGGCCAAGCACGTTGACAGGATCTTCCCTAATCAGCTCCGCCCACTCTTTCATTTCCAGGGCGAACGGCAGCGGCGCTTCCGTTTTCGCTTGCGGCTCGTTCTTAACTACCGCATACAGATCGTCTCGCCCGTCGAAGCGGTTGACGAACCGCAACCTTCCGGCGCTGACTGCGCGCGCAAGAAAAGTTTCGTAGTCTATCCGGCGCTGAGGCTCAATGAGGTTATTCTCGATGACGAGGTAAGACGTGGGAACTTCCTCGAGGAAATTCATGAACTTTATTGGAATCGCCCCGGAAGCAATTGCCCACTCGATCTGATCTTCGTAGGGCGAGCCGAAGCCGGAGATGCCGACAATAAGGGGCTTCATATGGTCGGCTGAACGGAGCACATGCCGGTGGTTAACATGTTCGCCCGCCGGCAGCACCACGATACCGCCGCGCATCGGTGTATCCTTCAGCCGGAGGGTTACCCCATCCGGATATACGTCGCCGCGCATAAACTTCAAGGGCGCCGCGTTGAATTCCAACAGGAGCATCACTGCTATGGCCGCGAACACCGCTGTTTGGCGTACGCGCGGATTTCGCTGTTCGACAATTTCCGCCAGCCGCTTCGCGCCGAGGCCCGCGAGGATTGCGAGACCCAGATACGCGAACATGGCCCCGCGCGCGGCCACGCGCATGCTCCTGAAGACGGGCAGCACGTCATAGAGGATGCGGTAGAAGAAAAAATTCCAACCGAGCGAATAGCAGAAGCCAATGATCGTCAAGACCAGGCCCAGCCAGAAAGCGTCGCTGCGGCGCTCCGAGCGCAGCGTCTCGACCAAGTTTGCATGCTCGCCGCGCCGCAGAAACGATGGATAAGCGAGACATAGCCGCGCGATGACAGCCACCGTTAGCAGCGCGAGCGCGCGCTCAGAGGTGACGTAGTTGTAGAGCCCGTGTAGCGCTCCCGTCCGGTCATAGCCAATTGCCGGAATCGAAATTACCAACGCCAAGACTGCGATCGCATCGAGTCGTCTAATCCACTTCATTCGCGCCTGCCCTGGTTCAGGCAGTTCCGTTTCTCTCTTTGACAATGCGGCTCGAGGCGAGAGCAGCAGCGCCGCCAGTGAAAGCACTATCGGAAGCAATCCAGGAAACAACCTGAACTTCCCGCCATCAGGCAAATTGTCTCCCAATCCGTGCCACAACTTATTCCGGGCATCCGCCGCGAGCCAGTGGCTCGGCCACGCTGACCATGATTTCACCTCGTCAATGCTGCGCTTGAAGTTGTAGAGTTTCGCGGCAAGGTAGTAGGGCAGCATGAACGGCAGCAACGCGAGCGATGCGAGGCCCAGCGCCACAGCGCCGCGCCGCCAAAACTCGCGCTCGCGCCAGATGCCGTAACGCGTCAACAAGATCGCCGCCGAAACCACGAACGGCACCAGCGACAACGTGAACCACGAGATGGTTGTCAGCCCCGACATGAAGAAGGCGATGCCGAGCCACACCGCGCGCCGCTTGCTTCGTTCGCGCGCGAACAGCACCAGGGCTTCGAAGAGCAGGGGTATCCACATCGAAAAGAGGTAGGCCAGGTGCGACATCATGCCGAAGCGAAAGGGGACAAAGGCGAAGATGATGCCCGCGATCCAGGCGGCGCCGTTTGATCCGGTCAGCGTGCGCGCCAGCCGAAAAGCACCGTAGCCGCAAGTCACGAAACCAAAAAACATCGCCACGGCGTGAACTGTCAGCGGTCGTGCGCCCAGCGCGAAGAGCGGAAAAAAGAGCAGCGAGATTCCGTAGGAATGTTCGCTGAAGGCAAGCGTATAGCGCAGTGGATAAAACAGGTTCGCGTGAAAGAGATGGAGTGGAGCGGCAAACGTCTGGTGGTAGTCCCACCAAAGAATCCAGGAGATGAGATACGGATCACCGGGATCGACCACGGCGTCGCGCAGGCGCGTCACGTAAGGCCAGGTCAACAACGCCGTGAAAAGACAAAAGGTAAGGAAGACTGAGACCTCGCGCACGACGCGACTACGTCTCACGCGCGTGAGCATGAGACGGATTTCCTTTCCCGTTCCTATTTGCTTAAGGCTCAAGGTCAAACTCGAGTAGTTGGATTGTGCTGTGGCGTATCGCCTTGAGTTGCGCTGAGCCGGTCTCTGTCATCCGCATGAAGAGTTTCGAGCCGCGAGGTTCCGGCGATTCGCACCACCACAGCCGCTTCGTCGCCAAAGCCGAGCCGCTCCTCAACGACGTACAGCGGTCTGCGTTTGACCTCGGCGTAGATGCGACCGATGTACTCGCCGATGATTCCCAGCGTCACCAACTGCGCGCCGCCGATAAAAAGGACCGCCGTGAAGATTGAAGTCCAACCACGTACCCAGTCGTTAGTGTAGAGCCGAATGATGAGGGCGTAGAGAATCCCGGCGAACGCCAGCCCGATTGAGAGGAAACCTACCCACAGCGCAAGCCTGAGCGGCGTCAGGGAAAAAGAGAGAACACCGTCCGCGGCAAATTGCAGCATCTTGAAGAGCGGATACTTGCTCTCGCCCGCGCGCCGTTCAGCGCGGCTATACATCACCGCCACCTGGCGAAAACCGATCCAACTCACCATGCCGCGCAGGAAGCGATCGCGCTCGGGCATTGACAGCAACACATCGATCACGCGCCGGTCGATGAGGCGAAAGTCGCCAACATCCAGTGGTAGCTTGACCTTCGAGAGGCGATTGATAAAGCGGTAGAAGAGTTTTGCGGTCCAGAGCTTGAAGGCAGTTTCGCCGCGGCGATCGGAGCGCATGCCATAGACTACATGGTAGCCATCACGCCAGCGCGCGATCATCTCGGGGATGACATCAGGAGGGTCTTGCAGGTCGGCGTCGATAATGATAGCGGCATCGCCGGCGGCGTGTTCGAGTCCGGCGCTCACGGCAAGTTGATGGCCGAAGTTTCGCGATAAGCGAACTACACGGGCGCGACTATCGTCGGCCTGAATCGCGCGCAGCAAGTCAATAGTTGCGTCGCTGCTGCCGTCGTCAACGTAGACGATCTCAAAGTCTAGATGCTCGAGCCCTTCAAGCGTGGCGATGAGTTGGCGGTTGGTCTCGCCGATGACCTGTTCTTCGTTGTAGCAGGGAACGATTACGGAAATGAGCATCGTCAACGGTACCTTCAGACACCAAATCCCGACTGGGCGTGCGACTTTATCATACCCGCCGCCTCATCAGAACCGGG
>JBGPYG010000332.1:0-4768 GCA_041493085.1 Pyrinomonadaceae bacterium
CGGTTCTGATAATCGCGAGCGAAGTGTAAGCGCAAAACGCCGGGAGCACCTGGCTCAAGCCAGGTGTGAACAAGAACGGTCCATGATGACAGTCAGGTCTCGATCACGATCTGTTGCACTTCGGAGTTGAATTCGCGATTTCTCATTTGCCATCTAATTCGCTAGCCCGGTAACTCACCACCCGACCTACTTCACTGGCGCGGCACGCGGATTCCATAGCCCACTGCCGAGAACCCGCCGCTGAGTAGCGTGGGTTCAATGAAAAATGATAATTGAAAAATGGCAAATGGAAAATCGCTCTGTCGGACAGGCAAGAATGTATGTCCTACTTCACTCAATCAGCAACACCATCCACCATTGACCATTTGCGATTCACGGTTCACCATCGCCGCATGCACCCGGAAACCCGTCCTCTCATCATCGTCAACAACGTTGCCGCCAAAACGTGGCACGTGTGGCCGCTGGTTAGGAAACAGTTAGAGACTGGTGGCGTCGACTTTGATGTCTACGAAACTACTCAGCCGCGCGATGCGACAATACGAACTCGTACAGCATTGAAAGCCGGGGTAACCACGATCGCGGTAGTCGGCGGCGATGGCACGTTGAGCGAAGCGGCCCAGGGTTTCTTTGAGTTTTGCAAACGCGTGGAAGATCTACCCGCGCAAATAAACCCTGAGGCCCAGTTGGCAATTCTGCCCGCGGGCACTGGCGATGATTTCGCTCGTAGCCAGATGGGCCGGCGAGAGCCGCTGCAAAAGTGGATCGACATTTTGATTTCCCACTGTCGCGCGCCCACGCGGGAACACGTGCACCTGGTGGATGTCCTCTACGGCCTCTGCGATGGATATAAGACGCCGTTCATTTGCTTAAACGCTTCCACGATGGGAATCGGCGGCGAGGCGGCGGCGCGCGTTGCTGCGCAGGGAAACGTCATGCGCAGGCTTTCCGGTGAGGCCAGGTTCGCAGCGGCGGCTCTGGCGGCCTTGGCCGGCTGGCGGGAACGCCGTGTGCGCGTCGAAATTGACGACCGCGAGGTTATCGATGGCAACATGAATCTCGCAGCAGTGGCCAACGCGCTTTACGCAGGTGGCGGCATGATGCTCTCGCCGCAAGCAAAAATCGATGACGGGAAACTGGATGTCGTAACCGCGTCTGGTCTGAATCGCGCAAACGTGGTGCGCGAACTCGCGCGCATACATAAGGGCGGACACGTTGCCAACCCGAAGGTTCGAATTGTGCAGGGTGAAGGGGTCAGTATAGAAACCTTCTCTCCTGAAGATGCTATGCCGATTGAGGCTGATGGAAATGTGCGCGGAGTGACGCCAGTTGAGTTTCGGATTATGCCAGGAGCGCTGCGGTTTGTGGTGTAGGACTGTAGGGGCACGGGCTTGTCCCTGCCCGTGTTGAGTTTTCACACTGCGGTGTAGGTCTGTAGGGGCACGGGCTTGTCCCTGCCCGTGTTGATTCTCACACATCCATATGTCCCCACGTATGGCCAATCCAGCAATCCGTCGCGGGCTGGGTTTAATTCGATATACTGGAGCGTCTCAGCGAGATCCGTCTCATTGCGAATGATGTGATCAAAGAATTGTCGTTGCCACAGCTTACCTTCATGCCAACGCCAATACTCTCTCGTTGATAGACTCTTGAAGGCGCCGCAGATCTCAGCAAGCGTCTTGCCCGAATCACCCAAACCAAAAAGGCCGTGAAAGTGATCCGGCATGAGGCAGTAAGAATAAATCCTAAACCTCATTCTTGTTCTCAGTTCTGATAAGCAATCAAGCGTGGCTCTCGCGAGGTTTGGCTCATAGAAAAGCTCTCGCCTTTCTAGTGTTACGAAAGTAACGAAGTAGAGGCGTTGGGCGGCGTAATCAAATCCGCTCAGACGGAGACTGTTCCGCCTGGTGTAAGGTTCGGGTGTATCTAACTTAGCCATAAACACGAACGCGGGCAGGGACAAGCCCTGCCCCTACAACTTTTCAATCGCCACAATCTTTTCCAGTCTTCGCCGGTGCCGTTCCTCGCCCGTGAAGCGCGCCGCTACAAAGGCACGCACAATCTCAAGCGCAAGTTCTTCGCCGACAACCCGAGCTCCCAAACAGAGCACGTTGCAGTCGTCATGTTCACGTGATTGGTGTCCGGAGTAAGTGTCGCCGCAGAGCGCGGCGCGAATCCCGTTGAGTTTGTTGGCAGCAACTGAAGCGCCGACGCCACTGCCGCAGATGAGGATTCCGATATCGGCCTGGTTATCTTGAATAGCCTGGCCGACCTTGAGAGCATAATCCGGATAATCGTCCGGCCGCGAACCGACGTGCGTGCCGAAATCGAGAATCTCATGTCCCGCGGCATCAAGGTCCCTGATCACCCGCTCATTGAGCGGATAGCCGCCGTGATCTGCGCCGATTGCAATTCGCATAATTAGTTTAATGAGCTAATGATACTCGATTATAACGCCTCGACTTTTCGCGCAAATTGAAAACGAAAACGATCTCGTCTGAGGATCTCAATGCGATTCAACGCGTAGAGGTCAAGTGTGTCCACCGGTCCGTAGGTTGTTGAGAAAGCTGCAATGTGGCCTGCGTCTCGGATAATCTGCTGCGCTTGTTTGTCGTAATGGCCCGCCGGGTAAGCAAAAGTCTTGCATTCCTTCTGCGTCAGCTCCTCTATTTGCCGCTTCGCTTCCTCAACTTCGAGGACGATTTCCTGGTGGGGCAACTGGTGAAGCAGCCGGTGGTTCAGAGAATGCGAACCAAACTCTATACCAGCCTCAGACATCTCCAGCACTTGTTTACGCGATAAATGTTCGCGGACGTTTTCGCCCTCAGCGACTGCTTTCGTCGATCGCTCCCCGATGCAGGACGGAACGACATACACTGTGGCCGCTAATCCGAGCGCTTGCAACACCGGAAATGCATTCGTGTAATTATCCTGCCAGCCATCATCGAGAGTTACAGCAATTCCGTTCTCCGGGAAGCTATCATGTTCGATGAAATACTCGATGAGTCCGGAAGCGGTGTAGAAGACAAACTTCCGTTGCTTCAGAAAGGCCATCTGCCTTGCAAACCTTCGCAGGGGCGTAAAGCCTCCGCGCACGAGCGTGCCACGCCCGGGTTTATCAATCTTATGGTATTGAATGACTGGAGGAGCCACCGCTGGATAATTTTTGACGCTGTCAGACATTTGCTTGCTCGAAGATGCTAACATCAGAGTCTGCGCGCGTCAGATACCAATTGCGGGGTTCGTAAATTAAATCCTGTCTCTCGTTAGTGCTGGCCATAAACTGTGGAGAGTTTTTGATTCGCCAGAAGCCATAACGTTTGAGCCAGGTTTCAACGCGTTCGTCAAGAATATCTGTCACCAGACTGCCGACTCGTCTGTCCAGGGTTTGTTGCAATGCCGCTCCCAGAAGGCCTTCAATTATTCTGTCAGCAGACTCCGGCTGGTAACAAAAATCTGTAATAGCCGCCTTGGGGGAGATTCCTCCGCGTTCCGGTTTGCGAAAGAAAAGCACAACGTACCCGACCAACAGATCGCCTTCATAATATCCAAGCACTTCAAATTGTTTTCCCGGTTGTCGCCGGAATTGCCAATCGAGAAAATCCGGGTCGCGTTTCACCGCGCAAGGCCATTGCACTGAAGCTCTGCTCCAAAGATGGGCAAAAGCGCCATTGAACGCAGTTACGGATCTGATGGCCTCATTGTCCGCCGTAACCCGTCGCGCGAGCCTGGTGCGTGACACGGCAAAACCGAGATTGGCAAGTATTCGAATCGGCGCAATCCTGGCAATCTCACTGAAGGCGTAACCGGGAAAAAGCAATTTGTGATAGCGATGCAGGCCCCCCAGCGCCCGCCACTTAAGACTGCGAAAAACAGCCGTCGACTGTTCATTGATTCCGAGGGTGATCATCGTCGGACACCACTCGCGCGCGGAGAGCACCAACCGTTTGCCCAAGCCGCGCCCACGGTAGTTTCGATCAACGATAAAATCCAAAATCCAGATCGCCCTGGTCGTTTCTGCACCGACTTTGAGGTCGACGGGAATGGTGGCCAACTGCCCGACCACTTCACGTCCGTTCTTCACAACCCAAAGCGGAACGTCGTCGACGGAAGTGAAGGGATTCCCCAGGTAGTGCCATTTCCAGAAGACGGGGTCGCTCTTGCGCGGATCGTCCCTGTACGCGTTGCGAAGGAAGGAGAGCAGCGCTTGCTGATCAGACAACTCAAATTGCTTGATTTGAACTTCGTCCGGCATGTAGCAAGACAGTAAAGCTAAAGCTGCGCTCAAATTAACGCACGAGCGCACTTCAAAACGTTCTCCACATTGAAGCCCAACTCGCGCATCACCACATCGCCGGGAGCTGAAGCGCCAAAGCGATTGAGACAGATGACATCGCCCTTTGGTCCGACGTAACGATCCCAACCCTGACGCACCCCTGCTTCAATCCCGAGACGCGCGGTCACTGCGGGTGGGAGAACTTCGTCGCGATAGTCTTCCAGTTGCTCTTCGAAGAGTTCCCAGCAAGGCAGGGAGACAACGCGCGTCGGAATGCCTTCGGCTTGCAGTTTCTCGCGAGTTTCGAGAGCGAGGGAAACTTCAGAGCCGGTGGCGATAAGGATCAGTTGCGGTTGAATTGCCTCTGCCTCTTGGACCCGGTCGCTACCGCTCCCGGTTCTGATAGGACGTTGGACTTTGGACGTTGGACTTTGGACTTCGCTTGAAACCCGGTCGCTACCACCACCCCAGCCGGGCTGCCCGTCTGGGGACCCC
>JBGPYG010000189.1:0-7357 GCA_041493085.1 Pyrinomonadaceae bacterium
CCCAGCGCAGCTTTCTCCGCCAGCAGGAGTTGAGATCGAGTCCATGGCACGCTGGACGATGAAGGTTGCTCTACAAAATCCGAATCCTCAGGGCTGGAGGCAAAGAGACCATTTTGACCCTGCATCCGTTCGCGCTTCGCACGCTGAGCTCTGGATAGCGCGGCATCGATTGAATTGTGGAGCGCACCTCGCCATTCATGCAGCTCGCGTGAGTCTGACCGGAGTGAGTCAAACGCTCCGGCGCCAACCAGCCCCTCAAGTACACGCTTGTTCAGCCCGCCATGTCCTAACCGTTCAGTGAAGTCGAAAAATGATTTGAAGGGGCCGGCCTTCCGAGCTTCAATTATTGAGTTAACTGTTGACTGACCCAGACCCTTGATTGCGGCGAGTCCGTACCTGATTGCTCCCGTAAGCGGAGTAAAACCGGAATAGCTTTCGTTGACATCTGGAGAGAGCAGTTTTATCCCTTGAGTGCGAAGCTCCTTCGAGTACTTAAACACCTTGGCGGCGTCCTGAGCCTCGCTTGAGAGAACCGCAGCATAAAAATGTTCCGGAAAGTGGGCCTTGAGATATGCGGTCTGGAATGCCAGGTAGGCGTAGGCGACGGCGTGACTGCGCGGGAAACCGTAATCAGAAAACTTATCCATCAGGGAGAATATCTTTTCGGCTTTCTCTTTCTTTATGCCCCGCTCCACTGCGCCGTTAACGAACTTCTCTTGATGCAGAGCCATTTCCTCGCGTTTCTTCTTACCCATCGCGCGGCGCATCAGGTCGGCCTCGCTGAGCGTGTAGCCCGCCAGCTTCTGAGCCAACTGCATAATCTGTTCCTGGTAAACGAGGACTCCGAAAGTGTTGCTCAGAATCTCCTTCATCTCGGGCACGAGATAGCGCACCGTCTTCTGGCCTCGGTGGCGCTGAATAAACTCCTCTACCATTCCCCCGTCCAGCGGCCCTGGCCGATAAAGCGCATTCAAAGCAGAAAGGTCTTCGACGTCCTTAGGCTTAAGCTTCCTGCATATCTCCTGCATCCCAGAAGACTCGAACTGAAACACCGCATCCGTCCGCCCTTCCCCGAAAACGGCCATCGTCTTTTCGTCGTTAAGCGCTACGTCAGGCCAGTTAATCTCGCTGCCAAGCAACTGCTTAATGCTCGTTAAGCAATCATTAATAACCGTTAAGGCGGTAAGCGCTAGAAAGTCCATCTTAAGCATGCCCGTCTTTTCCAAGTCAGACATGACATACTGGGTAGTGAGCTCTTCCTTCCCCGAAACAGCAATCGGTATCAACTCCTGCAGAGGGACAGGGGAGATTACAACGCCCGCCGCGTGCACTGACGAATGTCGGGCGCAGCCTTCCAGGCGCTGGGCGATCTCCATCAACTCTTTAACACTGGGGTTGGTTTCAATTTCCTTCCGCAACTCGGGTACCTGTTCCAGCGCCTGTGTGAGGCTCACGTTTCTGCCGCGAACTGGCGGGGGTATCATTTTCGCGATTCGTTCGACTTCCGCGTAGGGCATCTCCAGAGCCCGACCTACGTCCTTAATTGCTGCCCGCGAAGCAAGGGTCCCAAAGGTGATTATCTGACAAACGGAGTCGCGGCCATAAAGGTCGGCGACGTGGTTGATAACGTCCCCGCGCCCTCTGACACAAAAATCGATATCGATGTCTGGTAGGGATATGCGGCCAGGGTTAAGAAATCGCTCGAAGATGAGATCATACTGTAAAGGATCTACATCAGTAATTTCGAGGCAGTAGGCAACAAGCGAACCGGCAGAGGAACCGCGGCCAGGGCCGACTGGAATCGCGTGATCCCTCGCATAGCGAACAAAGTCCCACACGATCAGAAAGTAACCCGCGAAACCCATCTGCTTGATCATCGCGATCTCGCCGGCGAGACGCGTCTGATAATCGGAGAGAGCGTGTCTCAATTCGCCTCGAGACTGTTGCCGCTCCCAGACTCGTTGCCGCCGGCGCTCGAACCCTTCCCTCACCACTTTCTCAAAATAATCATCCGGTGAGGCGGCCTC
Organism: Pyrinomonadaceae bacterium; assembly: GCA_041493085.1. Classification (GTDB taxonomy): domain Bacteria; phylum Acidobacteriota; class Blastocatellia; order Pyrinomonadales; family Pyrinomonadaceae; genus PSRF01. Next base: position 2,028 of record JBGPYG010000189.1, read on the forward strand.
GCCGGCAGGAATGGGATAGTTGGGAAGATGGTTGATGTTTTCCGGCAGTTTGAGGTCGCACCTATCCGCAATTTCCACGGTCCGCAAGAGCGCCTCCGGTAATTCGCTGCCAAATATTCGCCACATCTCTTCGGGTGAGCGAACATAAAAATTTGGGCTGGCGTAACGAAGACGATTGGTGTCTGTAACAGTCTTTCCCAAGCCAATACACAGGAGCACATCATGCGCACGCGCGTCCTCGGGAGTCAGATAGTGGGCATCGTTTGTGGCAACGAGCGGCACGCCGGTTCGACGTGAAAGCTCAACCAGTGGCTTGCGAATTCTTTGCTGCGACTCAAGGCCATGATCCTGAATCTCGAGGAAATAATTCCCCTTCCCCATAATCTCCTCGAATTCGACGGCGGCGGCTGCCGCCTCGTCACAGTTTTCGCGCGCCAACATCGCCGAGGGTACGCCGGACATGCAGGCGGAGAGTGCGATCAGCCCCTTTGAGTGTTCGGCCAGCAGCTCCTTATCGATTCGAGGTTTGTAGTAAAAGCCTTCGGTATAAGCCTTGGAGGTCAAGCGCACGAGATTGCGATAACCGTCCAAATCTTTTGCCAGAAGGATCAGATGAAAGTTTGCCTTCTCTCCTGGCGCTGAAGCCGCACGGTCTTTTCTGCTCCCGCGCGTGATGTAGGTCTCACAACCGATAATCGGCTTCACGCCACGGCTTTTCATCGTGTTGTAAAAAGAGATGGCGCCAAACATATTGCCATGATCCGTCATGGCACACGCCGTCATGCCAAGTTCTTCAGTTCGCTTGGCAAGAGGCTTGATCTGTATTGCGCCGTCTAAAAGGCTGTAATCGGTGTGCAGATGGAGGTGAGCGAATCCTTGATCCGGCATAACAGTAATGGAAAAGACTATCTGCCCATCTGGCGACAGTCAGCAAAGGAATAAAGTGTGATCAATTTAGCGTGTGCCACTATAGCATGCTCAGTCACGTCGCCGCCCGGAGCATTGCGCCGCTCGAAACGCCAACGCAGCTAGTAAACCGAGGCGAATCAAAAGCTGCGTCGTTGTTACAAAGAAAATGCTTTAAAGGCTGTCTCTGAGAAACGGATGACGTCATTCCCATTCAATCGTACTGGGCGGTTTCGAACTTATGTCATAGACAACTCTGTTAATTCCTCGAATTTCGGAAATGATTCGCGACGACACCCGCGCGAGCAAATCGTGGGGAAGTCTTGCCCAGTCCGCCGTCATTCCGTCGACACTCGTTACCGCCCTTATCGCCACAACTTTTTCATAAGTGCGCTCGTCGCCCATCACGCCAACCGTCGAAATGGGCAACAATACGGGAAAGGCCTGCCAAACGGAATTGTAGAGATTTGCTGCTCGAAGCTCTTCATCGAGAATCCGATCGGCAGCCTGAAGGAGCCGCACCCGTTCTGCGGTCACTTCGCCTATTATCCGCACCGCCAAACCAGGACCGGGAAACGGATGTCGCGTAAGTATCTCGCCCGGAACTCCGAGTTCCCTGCCGATTAGCCGAACTTCGTCCTTGAACAATTCCCTGAGCGGTTCGATCAGCGCCAACCTCATCTTCTCAGGTAATCCGCCGACGTTATGGTGGCTCTTTATTACCGCGGAAGGGCCTCGCACGGACACTGACTCGATAACATCGGGATACAATGTGCCCTGAACCAGAAATCCCACGTCACCGAGACGTCGGGCTTGCTCATCAAAAACGTCGATAAAGACTTTGCCGATCCGTTTTCGTTTTTCTTCGGGTTCAGTCACGCCGGCCAGCGCGGAGAGGAAAAGTTGGCCGGCGCGCACGCCGGTGATGCTCAGTTTCATTTGCTGCTGCAGAAGCGCAAGCGTGGACTCATATTCGCCATCCCGCAATAGCCCATTGTCCACAAAGATACACGTCTGGCGTTCACCTATGGCTTGATGCACAAGCGCTGCGGCCACGGTGGAGTCAACACCTCCGGACAGACCGCACACCACTCGGCCAGTTTCTCCAACCCCTTCACGAATGCGGCCGATCTGTTCTTCAATAACGGCTTTCGGCGACCAATCTCCAGTGCATTCACAAATTGAAAACAGAAAGTTTCGCAGTACCTGGGCGCCGAGGGGCGTGTGCGCGACTTCCGGATGAAACTGCACACCGTATATTCCCCGAGCGGTATCTTCAATGGCGTTGAGCGCATCATCGGTGAGAGCTGTGACGCGAAAGCCCGAGGGCACCGCAGTCACCTGGTCACCGTGGCTCATCCACACGTCCATCTCGACAGGCAAGCCCTTGAACAAACAACTATTCTCGTCGACAACCTTCAGCCTTGCGTAACCAAACTCGCGATTGGGCGACGCTTTGACTTCCCCTCCCATATCGAAGGCAAGAATTTGCAGGCCATAGCAAATGCCAAGAATCGGACACTTGATCGATTGCAGTAATTTTGCGTCGGGCCGTGGCGCCTCATCCTGATAGACCGAAGACGGACTTCCAGACAAAATCAGCCCTTTCGGCCGGCGCGCAGCTATTCTTTCGCTGGGTGTGTTGAAGGGCAGAATTTCGCAGTAGACGCCTGCCTCTCGAACGCGGCGAGCTATTAGCTGAGTGTATTGCGATCCAAAGTCAAGTATGATGACGGTTTCGTGTTGAATTTCAGATATCAAAAAAGAACACCTCTAGTCACTCTAAATGCGTCAAACAGTTTAGCGAGAAATGATGAACCGTGGATTATACGTTTGGAAACAAATAACTCAAGAACCGAGGGGGCGATTGGCAATCGATTTGTTAAAGCAAATGTTGATACCTACAAAAACCTGGAGCAGGAAAGCAGTCTTTGCAAGTATGTTTGTCGTTGTTTTGGTGAGCGGCATCCTAGCCGGCTCCGCTCAAACCAATAACAATCCCAATGCTCAGTCAACCGCGAGCAAAGTAGATCTCTCGCAACCTTTAACGATTAGTTGGCGACACGAGTCGAATCTGACTCTAAACCTGACGCCAGCCTGCGATGATGAGCGCGTTTATCTGCCTCTGGCGAATGGTACGATCGTCTCGCTGATGGCAGCGAATGGGCAGCTTAACTGGCGCTCCGAAATGGGGGGAGAACTCTCGGCTTCGCCAGTGGCCGACGAACGTGCCGTTTATGTCGCGTCAGAAACGGGCAAACCCGAGAGCGGCACCCGGCGCGCTACTGGAGCGTTGCGGGCACTCGGGCGTGATGGCGGCGTAACGCAATGGATGCGCACCCTGGCGATGCCACTGCGCGGATCTCTGACACTGGCCAATGGCAAGCTGTTCGCCGGCGGAAGCGACGGGAAGATATATGCATTCGACAGTAAGAATGGGGAGGCGCGCTGGTCCTATGATTACGGAGCGCCCTTCAACTCTCAGCCAGTTATCTCGAGTTCGCGCGTCTACATCGGGAGCGAAGATGGCAGTTTGCTCGCCCTTGAAGAAAGCACGGGCAAACTTCTATGGCGCTACCGGACCAAGGGTGCAGTGCAAGGGCCGGTGGCCAATGGAAACGAGATCGTTTATTTCGGCTCTGGCGACGGTTACGTTTACGCAGTGAATGTTACCAGTGGGCGTTTGATTTGGCGTAAGCGAACGGGCGCCGGCGTGCAGGCAGTCGTTCGTGCGGGCGATGAGTTGCTGGTCGCCTCACTGGATAATTTTGTTTACAAATTTTCTTTGGCCGGGGCCCGACTATGGAAACGCCGACTTCCCGGAAGAATTTCTTCGCAACCCCTGGTTACGCAGGGTGCGGCGTTATTTATGCCGCTTTCAAGCTCATCCGGTGTTGTACTGGAGCTTCGCGACGGACGTCAGCTTAATTTGCTTCCGGTGGGTGAGGAAATTACGACCTCGGCTTCGCCGATTGCGGTTGGCGACGTCGTGCTGCTCACCATTGAGCACGGACTGCTCGCCTTCACACAGCCTCGAGAAAAGCCAACGGTGAAACCATAACAACTCCCCAGGGATGGTATCTGAAGTCGAATCAAAGAAGCGGGTTAAGGTTGGTTTACTTGAACGCCTGCTTCACTAAGTTCGGATCGTCGACGAAACATTCCGAGCACGCGCGACAGTAGTCCGTGCAGAATGTACAAGATAACAAGCGCCAGCAGGACATAGCGAGAGTAGAGAAAGATGAGCATGCCGAGGGCAACGGCAAGGATTATTGTCCGCATGCTGCGACTACGAGTGCCCACGGTCTTGAAGCTTGAGAACCTCAGCGTGCTAACCATTAGAACGCCCAGGAGTCCCACCAGGCCCATTAGCAGCAGCGAATAGACTTGCGCCCGCTCCGGCCCATATTGCACCAGGGGTACCGGCGCAAAGTGGATAATCGCCGCAATTAGTCCCCCGGCAACCGGGATCGGCAGCCCTACAAAATTCTTCTTATCGGTTTTGACCAGGCCTTCCGCGAGAATCCGCGGGCGTGAAGCCTGAACGTTAAAGCGAGCGAGACGAAAGCCGCCGCACATCAGGTACATAAAAGAGAGAAACCACGCCAGGCTGTGCAAACCACTTCCCTCTTCAAGCGTGGCGCCGTATCCCCAGACGTAGGCCAACACGGCAGGTGCGAGACCGAAGGTCACAATGTCCGCGATAGAATCCAGTTGGACGCCAATCTCTGTGGTCGTCTTAGTCATGCGAGCAAGCCGCCCATCAAGCATGTCAAAAAGCAATGCCCAGCCTATCGCCTTAGCGGCGTTATCAAGATAGAGGGCAGCCCGAAGGAGATCTTCATGGGTGCCGTTTCCGATAAACTGAAAACCCCGCACCGCAGCCATCACGGCGTAGAATCCCATGCCGATATTCGCAGCGGTGAAAACAGAAGGGACTAAATAAACGCCCTTCCGCAGCCCGCGTCGCTCGGGATTTCTTGTTTCCATATTTACCTGCTGACGGTCCACAACGTCATCGTATCCTGCCGATGATTGTGGTGCCACCCTGCACCCGCGCGCCCTCTGCCACCAAAACTTCAACGCTTGCTGGCAACAGGATATCTGTTCGTGAACCAAACTTTATCAATCCGAAACGCTCCCCTAACGCGACCCGTTCACCCACTCGCTTCCAACACACAATCCGTCGCGCCAGAATGCCGGCAATCTGTTTACATACGACGGTGATTCTTTCTCCTTCGATCGTAAGCGCGTTCTGCTCGTTAACCAGACTAGCGTTCTCATCTGTCGCCATCAGGAACTTCCCCCGCGTGTAGGAGATGTTTGTAATCTCCCCGGCGATTGGCGCGCGGTTGATATGCACGTCAAGCGGCGATAAGAAAATGCTGACCAGGGTTGTAGCACGATCGCCGCCGCCCGCCACG